>JBKPAM010000187.1:0-16080 GCA_046726435.1 Actinomycetota bacterium | reverse complement strand
GCGCAGCGCCTTCTCCCAGAGCTGGCTCTCGCGCGCCGCCTCGTCGGCGATCGTCTGCCAGAGATCCGTGGTTACAGCCAGCCCGCGAGCTCCTTCGTCCAGTAGGAGACGACGAGGTCGGCGCCCGCCCGCACGATCGCGGTCATCGCCTCCAGCGCCGCCTGCCGCTCGTCGAGCCAGCCGTGCGCGCCGGCCGCCTTCAGCATCGCGTACTCGCCCGAGACGCTGTAGGCGCCGACCGGGAGATCGAAGCGCTCGCGGACGGCGCGAAGGACGTCCAGATTCGGCAGGGCCGGCTTGACCAGCAGCGCGTCGGCGCCCTCCTCCACGTCGAGCGCGCACTCGCGCAGCGCCTCGCGGACGTTGGCGGGGTCCAGCTGGTAGCCGCGGCGGTCGCCGAATGCGGGCGTCGAGTCGGCCGCCTCCCGGAAGGGCCCGTAGAAGGCGGAGGCGTACTTCGCCGCGTAGGAGACGATCGGTGTCTCGCCGCGGCCCTCCTCGTCGAGCGCGGCCCGGATCGCTCCGACGCGTCCGTCCATCATGTCGCTCGGGCAGACGGCGTCGGCACCCGCGGCGGCGTGGCTGACGGCCGCTCGCGCGAGCAGCTCGAGCGTCGCGTCGTTGTCGACCTCCTCGCCGTCGAGCACACCGCAGTGCCCGTGCGACGTGTACTCGCAGAGGCAGACGTCGGTCAGCAGCACGAGCCCGGGACTCGACTCGCGGAGCGCGCGAAGCGCGCGCTGGATGACGCCGTCGTCGTCCCACGCGCCGGAGCCCTCCGCGTCCTTCTCGTCCGGGATCCCGAAGAGGAGCACGGCGCGCACGCCCAGCCGGGCGGCCTCCTCGGCCTCGCCGACGAGATCGTCGACCGAGAAGCGGCCGAGCGCGGGCAGGTCGGGGTTCGGCTCGGTCGCCGGCCCGACGAAGAGGGGTAGGACGAAGTCGTCGAGGTCGAGCCGCGTCTCCCGCACGAGCGCGCGCAGCCGGTCGCTTCTCCTGAACCGGCGCAGACGCGTGGCGGGGAACCTCGCGGTTTCGCTCACGCCAACAATCTACGCGCTCCCAGACGGGCGAGCCCGCCGAAGACGAGCCCCAGCGCGACCAGCCAGACCGCCTCGCGCGCAACCTCGCCCCACGGACTGAGGTCGTAGAGCGCGGAGCGGAAGAAGCGCACCGCGTGGGCGAACGGGAGCAGGTCGCTCAGCCAGCCGGCCGGCGGGACGATCTCGGCCGGGATCAGCCCAAGGAAGACGATCGGCATCACGACGAGCAGGGCGACCAGCGAAGCGGAGCGGGCCTCGCGCGCCAGCGCCCCGAGCAGCGCGCCCAGCGCGCCGAGCGAGCCCCCGGCGAGCACGAGCCCGACGACGAGCAGCGGCAGCCGCCGCCAGGGCTCGCCGCCGGTGACCCCGCCCACCTGGATGATCAGGCCGAACGCGATCGCGATCGCAAGCCCGAGCACGACCGCCACCGCCGCGGCCAGCGCAACCTTCGCCCAGACGAGGTGGCCGAGCCCGACGAGCCCGCGTGCGAGCCGACCGATCACATTCTCGTCGCGCTCGGCCGCGAGCGAGCCGGCAGCGAGCATCAGCGCCAGGAAGGTGATCGTGAGCCCGAGCGCGTAGGCCTGCACCTCGGCCGAGAGCGCCCACGTGCGACCTCGGCCGGGCGCTTGCACGAGCTCGATCGGGTGCGCGGTCGAGCGGAGCGCGTCGCCCGTGTTGGCCAAGGCGAGCCGCGCGTCGTGGAGGAAGTCGAGTAGCTTCGCCGTCCTCGGCGTTTGCGGCATCTTGGCGAGCAGCCGCTGCGCCTTCTCGATCCCGAGCACGGTGATCGGCGCGCCGAGGAAGCTCCCGTCGCCGCCGTTGAGGATCAGCGACATGTAGCGCAGGTTCGAGGCGATGTAGGCGCGCTGAAGCTGGCGGTTGAGCGAGTAGACGAGCGCCTGCACCTGCTGCTCGACCCGCGTCGAGATCGTGCCGCGCGAGAGCTCGAGCTGCAGCTGCGGGCTGTGCACCATCCCGCGCAGGGTCGAGATGAACCCCGGCGGGACCGTCACCACCGCGACGACGCGCCCGTCGCGCAGCTGCCTCGCCGCGTCGTCGGCCGAGAGGCGCACCAGCTTCACGTTCTTGCTCACCTGGCGGATAGTGCGGGCGACGTCGAACCGCTTCCCGCCGAGGACAACCGTCGCCGGGAGGTTGTCCTCATCCACGAGCGCGACGCGCGGCTTCGAGCTGCCGTAGCTCGCGACGAGGCCGACGAGCACCGCGATCGCGACCGGGTAGGCGAGCAGGATCCCGAGCAGCAGGGGCGAGCGGATCAGGACGAGCACGTCCTTGCGGAGCAGGAGAACTATCCGGCTCACGCGGACAGAGTCTCGACGTCGGAGCGGTTGTAGTCGCCGATGGGGCCGGAGAAGACGAGGCGGCCCTCGCGCAGCGCGGCCACTCGGTCGGCCACGCTGCCGACCTCGTCCAGGTTCTGCGTCGCGAAGACGATCGCGCCTCCGGCCTCGCGGAGAGCGGCCGTGCGCGCCCACAGCCGCTGCCGCTGCTCCGGGTCGAGCGCCGCGGTCGGCTCGTCGAGCAGGAGCACGTGCGGGCTTCCGAGGAGCGCGATCGCGAGGTTCAGCCGCTGCCGGTTGCCGACCGAGAGGTTCGCGCTCGGAGCTGTCTTGTCAGGCAGGCCGAAGGCGGCGAGCAGCCGCTCGGCGGCCGCCTGAGGGTCGGGTTCGCCCTCGAGGCGCGCGAAGAGCTCCAGGTTCTCGCGCGCCGAGAGCCGCCCGTACTGCGCCGGCCGCTGCGGCGCCCAGCCGACGCGGACGCCCTTCCGCCGCTCGATCCGTCCGGTGCTCGGGCCCAGCGCGCCCGCCAGCAGCGAGAGCAGCGTCGACTTGCCGGCGCCGTTCGGTCCGACGAGCGCGACCGCGTCGCCGTCCCAGACCTCGAGCTCGACGGGCTCGAGCGCGCTCGTCTGGCCGAACCTGCGACCCGCACCGCGGGACGCGAGCAGCGGTGTGCGCGGCGTCAACGGCTGGCCGCTGCCGGCGGATCCTCCGGGGGCGGCGGCAGGGGCGCGACCGGTCGCGCCTCCTCCACGTCCACCTCCACCGGAACGGCCCCGCCCTCTTGCCACGGCTCCAGTGTCACCCGGTCCGCGAAGAACTCCCAGACCGCCTTGCCCGCGGCCAGCAGCGGCAGGGCGACCAGCGCGCCCGGGAGCCCGTAGATCTCGCCGCCGGCGAGCAGGCCGAAGATCACGAGCAGCGGGTGGAGCCGTAGCGCGCTGCCCATCACGTTCGGCACGACGATGTGCCCCTCGATCTGGTGGATCCCGAGGAAGAGCAGCCCGACCCAGATCGCGGAGACCGGGTGCACCACCAGCGCGTAGATGAACGGCGGAATGGCGCCCAGCCAGGGGCCGAGGTACGGGATCAGCTCCGTGATCGCGACCCAGGCGCCGAAGAGCACGGCGTACTTGTCGGCCCCGGGCACCCACCCGAGGGTGCCGAGGACCCAGAGCCCTAAGCCGGCGCTCGTGCCGATGATCAGCGACAGCAGCAACTGGCCCCGCACGTAGCTCGCGAGCGAGCGCTCGATCTTCTTCGTCAGCGACGGCGACCCCGCAGTCGGCGGGAAGCGCCGGTCCACGGCACGGCCGAGGCGTGGCATGTCTAGGAGCATGTAGATCGAGACCACGATCACCAGTACGAGCGAGAAGAGGAACTTCACCGTCCCGATCGCGGCGCCCTCGACGAAGTCGATCACGTCGCCCGTGTACTTCGAGACGTCCTTGTTCCGGATTTGCTTGACGAGGTCGTGTCCCTGCTTCTGGATGTCGATCCCCCCGAGCCGGTGGGTGTCGAGCCAGTGCTGGAAGCGGTCGACGTCACGGTCGGCGTCCGTGCGCGGAGGGTGTCCGCGGGTCTCCGTAAAGTAGTCGTTGACCCTTGTCGCGCTCGACTTCGTCTGGTCGACGACCACGGTGCCGAGCGCGACGGCGGCGGCGACGATGACGGCCGCGAAGCTCAGATACACGAGAGCGACGCCGAATCCGCGGGGGACTCGGGCCCGTGTCAGCCCGCGCACCAGCGGGTTGAGCAGGAACGCGATCAGCGCGGCGACCAGGAAGAGGAAGACGACGTGACGCGCCGCCCCCGCGACCACCCACAGCAGCACGAGCAGGAGAGGCAGGCCGACGAGCTGAATCCAGCGCGGAATCTGGATCTTCGCGGCCCCGGCGACAGGCCCGGCCATGCCGACCATGGTACCTCCCGAGTCGCACGGTTTCGGCCCGGCGAATCAATGCGACCGCCGCCGTGGGAGTGGGAGCTCTGGGTCGACGGAGCGGTCGCGCTCAACCCTCGACGGGTCGCGTTGCAGGAGGCTCCCGGCTTCGTTACCGTGCCGCCGATGCCTCGCGCCTCTGCGCACGCCCACGCCAGGCGGCGGCGACGGGCGGAAACGGCCGCTGCACGCCGACGGAGGCGACTGGCGGGACTGATTCTGCTCGCGTCTGTCGTCCTGATCACGTTGCTCCTGACCGCGTTCGGGTCGGGCAGCTCGAAGCCGGTCCGGACTTCGGCGCCGGCCCCGGCCGCTCGATTGCTGCCCGCCGCCCCGCCAAGGCCCCAGGTCGTGGCGCTGCAGGGCTCGATCCGGCTGATGCTGCCGGTCTCGTTCGGCCGCGTGACCGCGATCGGCTACCACGCATCGGGCGACGGCGCGGTGGCGCTCCAGCCCGTGGGGCGACAGGTCAACCAGGGGCTGGTGGGGCGGGTGGCGCGCAGCCTCTTCGGCGGCGGGGGCAGCGGGCTGCGGTACTACGTGCTCGGCGGCGGCAGCGGCCCGGCGGCGGCCTCGCTCGACATCGGCGCGGCGCCGGGAACCGACGTCTACTCGCCGGTCGACGGGACGGTCGTCGGCATCACCCCGTACATCCTCGCGGGCAAGCGCCTCGGCGCCCGCATCGACGTGCAGCCGAGCGGGGACCCGTCGGTGGTCGTCTCGCTCACGCACCTCAAGCCCGATCCGAGCCTGACGGTCGGCTCGAACGTCACGGCGACGACCTCGAAGGTGGGGATGATCCTCGATTTCGCCAAGGTCGAGAACCAGGCGCTCGCGCAGGTGACCCAGGACGCCGGCAACCACGTGTCGATCGGCGTCCACGCCGCCACTCCTTCCCTGCCCTGAGGATCCTCTTCGTCGCGGACGTCTTCGGGGCGCCGGGGCGTCGCGCCGTGGAGCAGCGGCTCGCCGGGCTGAAGGATGAGCTCGCGGTCGGCTATTGCATCGTCAACGCGGAGAATGCGGCCGACGGCGCGGGTGTGACTCCGCGGTTGGCCGAGCGGCTGCTCGCGGCCGGCGCGGATGCGCTCACGCTGGGGAACCACGTCTGGCGCCGGCAGGAGATCGGGCCGTACCTGGAGAGCTCGGAGCGCGTCGTCCGGCCCGCCAACCTCGCCTCGGGCTCCCCCGGCCGTGGGCTCGCGGTGGTCCCGGCCGAGGACGGGACGCCGGTGGCGGTGCTGAACCTCCAGGGCCTGCTCTTCATGGCGACGCCGGTGAGCCCGTTCGAGGTCGTCGACGCGCTCGTCGAGGAGGCGCGGCAGGCAGCCCGGATCGTGCTCGTCGACTTCCACGCCGAGGCCACGAGCGAGAAGGTCGCCCTCGCGCGGGTGCTCGACGGGCGGGTGACGGCCGTTTTCGGCACCCACACACACGTGCAGACGAGCGACGCGCGCGTCCAGCCGCGGGGGACTGCGGCGATCACCGACGCCGGCATGACCGGGCCCCACGACTCCGTGATCGGTGTGAAGGCGGAGCTGGCGATCCGGCGCATGCGCACCGGGATGCACGTGCGCTTCGAGCCGGCCGAGGGCGACGTGCGCATCGAGGGCGCGCTCGTCGAGTGCGACGCCGACGGGCGAGCGTTCAGCTGCGAGCCGGTTCGCGTCCGGGTCCAATGAGGACGGCGAGCAGCGCGACCAGCACGAGGTCGCGCGCGAGCAGCGCCCAGGACGGGAAGGCATCGAACGCCACGAGGTCCCAGTACCGGATCGGGAACCAGATCTGGGTCAGGAGCAGGGCGAGAGCCAGCAGGCCCGAGGCGACGAGGCCGCGGCGGCCGCGAACGAGCGGCACGAGCGGGAGCAGCCAGATCAGGAACTGCGGCGAGAGCACCTTCCCGAGGGCGGCGAAGGCAACCAGCGAGGCGGCGGCGTAGCGCACGAGCCGCTCGGGCGTCGCCGGCCCGCGCGCCGCGGCCACCCAGATCGCGAGCAGGACGACGGCGAGCAGCGCGCTGGAGGCGGTGCCGACCGCGTCGGGCAGCGAGCCGCCGAGGTTCTGCGAGCCGTGGCTCGAGACCATCGTCAACGCGAGGCCGCCGAGATGGTGGGCCGCGAGCAGGATCGCCGAGCCGAGGCTCTCGATCTGGAGCGGCCGCGACGCCTGGTCGGCGATGCTCTTCCAGACGCCGTGCGGGGCGATCGCGAGGAAGGGGACGACGACGACCGCGCTCACGGCCGCCGTCACGCCGACGCAGACGAGCGCCTCTCGCCGGCCGCGCGTCCGCCAGACGTAGACAAGCGCGGCCGGCAGCACGACCGCCGGAAACGCCTTCGCCGCGATCCCGAGGCCGAGCGCACCGAACCCGAGCCGCTGCCGTCCCGCGAGCACCCCCGCGATCCCGGCGACCGTCAGCGCGGCCGGCCAGAGGTCGTAGCGGTAGAGGATCACCGAGCCGAGCAGGAGCGGGGCGAGCGCGAAGAAGCCGAGCGCCGCCACCGTCCGCTCCACCGAGGCGCCCAGCGCGCGCAGAGCCACGGCCATCGAAGCGAGCGCTGCCGCGCCGCAGAGCGCCATCAACACCTGGAACTCGCGGTTGTAGAGCGTGAAGTCGGGCTTGCCGACCGCTGGCGCGGCAAATAGCGGCAGCGCCCCGGGCGGGTACTCGACCCCGAAGTCGCGGTACGGCACCTTCCCGTCCATCACCGCCGACCCGTAGCGGTGGTACTCGACCGTGTCGAGGATCAAGGCATGCTGGTACCAGCCCCAGTGGAGCAGCGTGAGCGAGACCAGGAACAGGCCCACGGCCGCCGCCGTGAGCTTCCAGAGCTCGTCCCTAGTCGACGCCGACCAGCTCTTGGCGATGACGCTCAACGGGCGCTCGAACGGCGGCCCGCAGCGGCTCGGGGGCGGGCGCGAGCACCGCGAAGGCCGCAAACGGGAAGAACCAGGGAAGGTAGAGGTAGAACCAGTGGGTCAGCACGAGCTCGCAGCCGAGCAGCAGCGCCGCAGTGAGGGCGGCGAGCTGGAGCGGCGACTTGCGGCGCGGCACGAAGTAGACGGCCACGACGGCCACGGCGAGCATCACCTCGAGCACGCGGCGGAGGATATGGAGATCCGGCAGGCCCGCGTGGTACTGGCGCCAGTCCCAGATCGAGAACGGCGACTGGCGGTCGACCTGCCAGCCCAACGTCCGGTCCCAGAAGAGGCGCGCCGCGTGCACCGTGCTCGGCTCGAGCAGCAGGATCGAGAAGGCGACGAGCGTGGCGACCGCGAAGGCGGCGGCGAAGACGAGCGTCGGCCGCAGCCGCCGCTCGGGGTACGACGCCCACAGCGGCGCCACGAGCAGCGGCGCGAACTTCGTCCAGCCCGACAGGGCCGTCGCCGCGCCGCGGGCGACCGGCGAGGTGACGAGCCAAAAGCCCCAGATCAGGAAGAGCGGCGGCAATGCGTCGTTCGTGTTCGAGTTCGAGACGTACTGCGTGAACGGGTACGCAACCCAGGCGAAGGCAAGCGTGACCGCGAGCCGCGTCCCCCCGAACCGCAGCCCGACGAGCGCGAGCCCGAGCACGCACAGGAGGTCGAACACGATCGAGGCGAAGTGCGCCGCAGGCAGGTCGTCCCACTTGCCGCTCCAACCGAGGGTCAGGTATCCGGGCAGGTAGGCCTCGTACGCCACCGGGCCGTAGGTGTCTCCCTGCGGATCGGCCGACTCGCACCGCCCGTTCGTCTGGACGCGGTCGCGGATCTCGCCGTCGGCGTCGGCCGGGCCGCAGGGCTTGCCGACCTCCTCGGGGAAGTGGCCGTAGGGCGACTGCCCGTTGGCGATTCGGTTCGCGCCGATCACGCCCGAATAGCCGACGTCGATCACGTTCGAGGTGCGTACGTTCAGCCCCACGCGGAAGCCGGCGGCGAAGACGGTCGCGGCCGCGAGCAGCCACACCGGCCAGACCGGCACCGCGCCGGTGCCGAGGCGCCCGCGCCATGCGCTCCAGGCCATTCGCCCGAGCAGGTAGAGCAGGGGCGGGTAGGCAAGCGGCACGCTCGTGAAGATGTCGCCGCGGTTGAAGAACCAGAGCGAGACCGTGAACGAGAGCAGCACGAGCAGGTCGAGATTGCGCAGGCTGAAGGGACGCCGCAGATCCGCCAGGCCGAGCAGGAAGAGCAGGCAGAAGCCGAGCCAGACGGGAGCGCTGTTGATCTTCGTCCCGCCGAAGGCGCCGTCGCTGCCGCGCGCCATCTTCCAGGCCACCTGGGGGCCCGTCCAGGCCTCGGTGACCGCACCGCTCGTATCGTCGACCTTGCCCATCGCGACCTCGCCGGCCGCTCCGGCCCAGACCCGCACCGTCCAGAGGTGCCGCTCCTTGTCGTACGACGCGTCGGTCTGCCAGAGCCGGCGCGGGTAGTGGCCCAGCCAGTCGGCGACCTTGTCGTTCTGCAGGACGATCGACTTCACCTGCGCGGCCGTGAGCCGGGGGTTCGGCGGGCCGAGCGGCTTCTTGTCCGAGCCCGACGCGGCCAGCGCCGGCCCCGCCAGGGCGAGGGCGACCGCGAGCGCGACGAGGACGCGCCTCATCGGCGCAGCCTAGCTCCGGGCGTGCCGAAAGGACCAGAGCTTGTTGCCGATGAAGTTGAGCGGCGTGACGAGCACGACCGCGATCGCCTGGGAGAGCACCTTGTCGACGCCCAGCGCGATCATGCCGCTCAACAGGGCGAGGTTCGCCGCATAGGCGCAGACGGCGACGATCAGGAAGCGCAGCCCCTGCCAGGCCACGTGCCCGCGTTGGTCGCGGAAGGTCCAGAGCCGGTTCCAGAGGTAGTTGTTCGTGACCGCGACGAGGAACGAGCACGTCGCAGCGGCGGCGTAGTGGAAGTCCGCGCCTCGCAGGAGGGCGGTGTACACCGCGAGGTTGATCACGTAGCCGCTCGCGCCGACGGCGGCGAACTTCGCCAGCTGCACCCAGTTGTGGGGCCGCGACAACGCGCGGCCGGCGCGGGTGCGGGAGAGGGCGGTCGCGGGCGAAAAGGCCATCGGCGCGCGAATGTACCGGACAGCCGTCACCGGGAGCGCCTTGCGCGGCGCGGCGGGAGGACGAGGCCGTCCAGCGGCACGCGCGTCATGCAGTCGCCGTCGTCCAGGACGAGCTCCACGATCGCCCAGCCGGGGCCGAGCACCACGTCGTGCAACGACGCTTCTCCGGCCACCTTCGTACCGCGGAGCCGGCTCAGCGGCCGCGCCTCGAGCCGATAGACGGAGTCGTCGCCGAGGTCGAGGAGCACGAGGGCCGAGGACACCTCGATCGCGCGCTGCCCGACCGTCGCCGCCGCGAGCGGCAGGAAGCGGTGCCGCTCGTCGCGGCAGAGAACGTCGGCGCCGAGCGCCCGGGGGTCTGTCGGGTGGAGTAGGACGTCGACGCCACGGCCGAGACGGACGCCCTGTACGCGGACCGGCAGCCGCAGCAGCTCCCCTCCCGTCAAGCGCGTCACCTGTTGCCGTTCTCTCCCGGCTAGAGGACGCGGAAACCGGAGACGTCGCCGCGCGGCTCCTCGCCGGAGACCTCGACCTCGTCGACACGCGCGCCGCCCGGGCCGCGGCGGCACCAGTCGAGCATCGAGCCCACCCGCTCGTCATCGCCTTCGAACAGCGCCTCGACGCTGCCGTCGGGGGCGTTGCGGACCCAGCCCGTGAGGCCCAGCGATTCCGCACGCGCCCGCGCCTCGGCGCGGAAGAAGACGCCCTGCACCCGGCCGCGGATCCGGACGCGAGCCCGTCTCACGCGCCGAAGCCCTCCTCGCCGACGAGCGGCACGAAGCGGCACGGCACCGAGTGGACGACCGCCGGCCCCTCCGGGCTGCGCACGATCAGCTCGAGCCGCTGGGCGCGCTGCCCGCCGACCGGCACGACCAGCCGTCCACGCGGCCGGAGCTGGTCGTAGAGCGTCTTCGGGAAGCCCGGCGCGGCTGCGGCGACGGCGATTGCGTCGAAGGGCGCCCGCTCCGCGACGCCGAGCGTTCCGTCGCCGACCCGCACGTCGACGTCGTAGCCCGCGGCGGCGAGGTTCTTGCGTGCCTGCTCGGCGAGCTCGGGAATCCGCTCGATCGTGACCACGTCCGCGCCCAGCTCTGCGAGCACTGCGGCCTGGTAGCCCGAGCCGGTGCCGACGTCGAGCACCACCTCGCCCGGGCGCAGGGACAGCGCCTCGGCGATCCGGGCGACCATGTACGGCTGCGAGATGGTCTGTCCGTGCCCGATCGGGAGCGCCGCGTCCGCGTACGCCCGGTCGCGCTCGGGCTCGGGCACGAAGAGCTCGCGCGGGACGTGCTCCATCGCGCGCAGCACCTGCTCGTCGGCGATGTCGCGCCCGCGCAGCTGGCGCTCGACCATCGCCCGCCTCGGCTCCTGCCGGTCAAACGCCATCGGCATACGCAGGCAGCTCCACGCCGAAGTGCTCCAACGCGAGCGGGGCGAGGTCGACGATCCGCCGCGGCTTCGCGTCGATCCCGATCGTCAGGATCGGCACCTCCGAGTCGCCGGCCTCGAGCGAGCCGTGGCTGCCGCCGCCGAGGTGGCTGCGGCCGGCGAGGTCGGTCAGCTCGACCCCGAGCGGAGGCGAGACGACGAGCTCCCCCGCGTTCGGGTTCTCGAGTGCGGCCCAGCTCCGCTCCAGCGCGTCCGGCTGGTCGAGCAGCGAGCGGTCTCCAGACGTTTGCCAGCTGCCGTTGCGCGGCGCGAAGCGAAGCTCCTCGCCGCCGCGCCTGGCGACCGCCTCGCCGTCCTGGCGGTAGAGCACGACCTCGGCGGCCGGAGAGCCGTCGAGCCGGCGTGCCAGCTGCCCCGCGTCCTCCCGGCATTCCGGCAGGCGGTAGACCATCCCCGCCCGGTTGGAGGCGGTCACAAGGACGCCGTCGAGCCCGGCGAAGTGCGCCTGGAGCGAGACCACACGCTCAACGGGAGTCTGGCCGTGGTCCGAGCAGACGACGACGGCATAGCGCTCGAAAAACTCGTCCGGCCCGCCCGCGGCCTCGATCAGCGTGCCGATGGCGGCGTCGCTGCGGGCGAGCGCCTCCCGCGCCCCACCGGGCCCGAGGAGGTGCGAGGCGAAGTCGTAGTCCGGGAGGTAGTGGACGAGCAGGTCGAACCCGTCGCGCGTCACGAGCCAGCGTCCGACGAAGCCGGCGTAGGCGTCGATCGAGCCCTTGGGCCGGGCGAAGACGGCCACGGGCGCACCGGTCACCTCCGACTCGTAGAGGCTGTAGAAGAAGAACTGCCTCGGTCCATACGCGGGGCGGGTGAAGCCCGGGACGAGCGGCAGGTGCGGTGTGCCGCCGCGGTAGCACGTGATGTTGATCGCGGCCGTCGTCAGGCCCGCACCCTCGAGCGCCTCGTAGACGGTTACGGCCTCGCGTCCGAGGTGCTGCTCGTTCATGTTGAAGATCGCGTCGAGGATCGAGCGGCGCGTCCCGGCCGCGCGGATGGCGGCGAACGACGATCCGTACTCGACGACCCGCCGCTCTTCGCGGTGCCACCAGACGAGGTGCGGGATCCGGTGCACGTCCGGATGCGCGCCCGTGGCGATCGAGGAGAGGCAGACCGGCGTCAGCGAGGGGAACGTGGAGACCCCGCGACGGTAGCTTCCGTGGCGGGCGAGGAACGAGAGCGCGGGGGCGGAGCCGGTCTCGACCGCGTCCTCGAACACCGCGGGCGTGAGGCCGTCGATGACGACGAGGATCAGCTTCTTGCGCTCTGCCACTGTGCCTAGTCGCGGGCGAGGCTGCGCAGGCCGGCGTATCGCTCGGGCTGCCTGCGACGGGCACGGCCGGCGAGCGCCGGAAGCGCGATAGCCTCGAGGTAGCCGAGGAACGGCACGACCGCAAGCGCAGCGAGAGCGAGCGAGCCGAGGCCCACCAGCGTGGCGGTCCCGCCTCTCGTGCCGCCCCGCTTCAGCGTGCCCGCGACGACCGTTGCGATGACGAGCGAGCCGAGCACTCCGCCTATGCCGCCTCCGACCGCCTCGTGCCAGCCGCCGATCAGGTAGCCGATCCCGGCGCCGGCGGCGGCGGACACGAGCGCGGCCACGACGAGGAGTGCGCGGCGCGGCGCGATGAGTGCCGAGAGCAGGCCGCCGATCCCGATCCCGAGGCCGAGCGCGAGGCCGATCCGGTACCACTCCCACATCCCGCCCGGAGTCTAGAGCGCGCGCCGCGACCCAGGTTTGAGGCGCGTGTTTGCAGGGAAAACGGAGGTGCATGAGCAACGATCCGAGGCCGCTACTCGTCTTCTTCGGCGCGAGCCATTCGGGCCCCGCACGGCGGATGGAGAGCCTGATGGCTCACCTCGCGCGGAAGGAGCGCGCACGGCTCCGCGTGACGTCGATCGACGTCGACAAGGAGCCCGAGCTCGCCGAACGGTTCCATGTGGAGACGGTTCCGACGATCGCCCTCGTCAAGGAGAAGCGGGTCGTCGAGCGCATCGAGGGTCGCGCCAGCGCGCCGAGCATCGAGCGGATGCTCGAGCCTCATCTCGCCGCCTGAGACGGGCGCACCCGGAAAACCGACCGCGGGTTCGCTTCGTATCGAAAGGTGCTCTGGGGGCTGCGGCCCACCATGGCTAGGAGCCCGGCGGACCCTCGCCGCCGGGCTCCTGCTCGTTATTTTGGAACTCGTCTCGAAACGAAACGAGTTTCTCAGGCCTGCTCGATCCTGCGGATGACGTCCAGGCCGAACTCGGCGGCGCGGGCGCCGTCGATCACGCGGTGGTCGAAGGTGACGGCGATGGTGCCGACGGGCCGCGCCTGAATCTCGCCGTCACGGACGACCGGGCGCTCGGCGATGCGGCCAATGCTGAGGATCGCGACCTCGGGGTGGTTCACGATCGGGGTCGTCAGCAGGCCGCCGAGCTTGCCCGCGCTCGTGACGGTGAAGGTGGAACCGCGCAGCTCCTCGGGCTTCAGCTCCCCGCCGCGCGCGGCCTCGGCGAGGCGGTCGACCTCCGTCGCGAGCTCGTCAAGGCTCTTCTCGTCGCAGGCGCGGACAACCGGGACGACGAGCCCCTGGTCGGTCTGGACGGCGATCCCGATGTCGTAGCGGTCGAGGTAGACGATGGCGTCGCCCTCGAGACGCGCGTTCAGCTGGGGGTGCTCACGCAGGCTCTCGGCGACGGCCTTCAGCACCGTCGGGACGAGGCGCCGCAGCTCGACCGCGCCGAAGTCGCACTCCTCGACCCAGGTGACGGGCGGAACCTCGCGGTGCGCGCGGGCCATGTGCTCGGCGACGAGGCGCCGAACGCCGCGGAGAGGCTCCCGCCGTCCCTCCGGGACATGTCCCAGGGACAGTCCCTCGGACGCGGCCCGGCGGACGTCCTCTTCGGTCACCCGTCCCTGCGGGCCGGTCGCATCGATGGAAGAAAGGTCGACTTCGAGCTCCTCGGCCATCCGCCGGACGAGCGGCGTGGCCCGGACACGTCCCTTTTGGCCATGTCCCAGGGACTGTCCCTCGGACACGTCGGGAACGGGCGTGTCCGGTTCGGCCTGCGGCTCCTCCTTCGCAGGAGCGGCACCGTCCTCGCCGATCACAACCAGCACCGTCCCGACCGGGACGACCTCGCCCTCGTCCACCAGGATCCGTGCGACCTTGCCCGCCGCCGGCGACGGGATCTCGACCGTCGTCTTGTCCGTCTGGATCTCCACCAGCGGGTCGTCCTCCGCGACCTCCTGGCCCTCCGAGACGAGCCAGCGGGCGATCTCGCCCTCGGTCAGGCCCTCGCCGAGATCCGGAAGCTTGAACTCGTGGGCCACAGCGAGTTTCTACCGGATCGCGTCGACGCAGAGGACGGCGTGCACGCCGAGGACACCGTTCACGACCTGCGTGATCCGCAGGTCCACCACGACGCTTGCGAGCGCGAGCGCGTCCCGCCGCTCGAGCTCGAGCTCGCGCTCCATCAGCCGGAGCATCCCTTCGACTGCGTTTCCGGCCGCCTCGTCAAGCGATTCGCCGAGCCCGAGCGCGATCCAGCTGTCCTGCGTGCGCGCGAGCGGTGCCGTGAGCTCGAGGTCCTCCCGCAGAGCCAGACCCAGCTCGACGCGCTCGAGCGGGCACTCGATCGCCGTGGACGAGACCTCGCCGTCTCCTTGCCGCGCGTGCCCGTCCCCTGCCGAGAACAGCGCCCCGTCGACCGGGATCGGCAGAAACATGGTCGTGCCGGCGACGAGCTCCTTGCAGTCGAGGTTGCCGCCCCAGACGCGTGGAGGCCCCGTCGGATGGACGCCGGGCTCGGGCGGCGGCATCCCGAGCACGCCGAGGAACGGCGCCAGCGCGACCTTGCGCCCGGCCCGATCACGCGCGGTCCCGGCATCGGCATCGAGCTCCCAGGCGAGGACGCGGCTGTCTCCCGAGGCCACACCGAGCCGCTCGTTCAGCGGCGTCGACCAGCCGCCCGCGACGGTCAGGCCGTACCGGCCGACCCGCACCGTCTCGATCCGCACCTCCAACG
Source organism: Actinomycetota bacterium (assembly GCA_046726435.1). Taxonomy (GTDB): domain Bacteria; phylum Actinomycetota; class Thermoleophilia; order Gaiellales; family Gaiellaceae; genus AC-32. The sequence goes on along the minus strand of JBKPAM010000187.1, from coordinate 1,299 downwards.
TCATCCCCACACGCGCGTTCCGCACTGTCACCGGGCCGATCAGCGGATGCCCGGCGTCCAGCTCCGGGTCGAGCGGTTCGAAGCGGCGCCGCTCCGAGCCGTCGGCGCGCGGCGGCTCGAGCCCCCAGCCGGCGTCGAGCGTCGCAAACCGGATGACGTCGCCCGGCCGCACCTCCGCCACCGGCTCGAGGTCGCGCGAGAAGTGCCCGTGCAGCGTGCGCCGCTCGAGCGGAATTTCGTGCAGCGTCGTCTTCACGACACCTGACTCGTTCGCAGCTCGCTCACAGGCGCCGGGCGAGCCCCGGATAGCCCACGACGAACCCTGCGTCGTCGAAGTCGATCTTGGCCGAGAACGACCCCGCGACGAAGCGGACGGCGTTGCCGCCGAGCGGCTCGTACCGTTGCCCGGAACGTTCGACCTGAAGCGACGGCACGTCGACCCAACGCATCTCGTAGGTTCGCGCGGAGCCGCCCGTCAGCAAGCCGTCGCGCAGCACCGGCAGCGAGTTGAAGAGGGGCGACCACCCGAGGTCGAAGAAGTCTGCGTCCTCCAGCTCGAGCTCGAGCGAGCGTTCGCCGACGAGCTCGACGGTGAGCACGGACGGGCGCAGCCGGTAGCGCAGCTCGTACGTCGCGCCCAACTGCGTGCCGTCGGCCACGAGCCCTCCGTCGCGCACCTCGACGTGGGCCACTTCCATCCGCGGAGCGCCGTCGCCGATCCACGCCAGCGTCCGGCGGTCAGAACTCAAGGAGGCGGCGGGCCGCGTCCGCGACACGCTCGGCCGAGGGCATGTACGCGTCTTCGATCTGCCAGTATGGATACGGCACGTCGTAGCCGGTCACGCGCACGACGGGCGCGCGCAGGTCGAGCATCGCCTTCTCCGCGAGGATCGCCGCCAGCTCGGCGCCGTACCCGGCCATGCGAGGCGCCTCCTGCACGATCACGACCCGCCCGGTCTTCGCGGCCGCCGTGAGCAGCGCTTCCTCGTCGAGGGGCTTCAGCGTCCGGATGTCGAGCACCTCCACCGAAGCCTCCCGGGCAAGCGCATCCGCCGCCTCCTCGGCGACCGGCACCATCGCGCCGTAGGCGACGAAGGTCAGGTCGTCGCCCTCGCGCACGATGCGCGCCTGCCCCAGAGGAACGACGTGCTCGCCCTCGGGAACCTCGCCGCGCATGGTGCGGTAGTGGAGCTTGGGCTCGAGCACGACCACGGGATCGGGATCGCGGATCGCCGCCGCCAGGAGCCCCTTCGCGTCGGCCGGAGTCGACGGGATCGCGACCTTCACCCCCGGCGTGTG
>JBKPAM010000186.1:0-10210 GCA_046726435.1 Actinomycetota bacterium | reverse complement strand
CGGGCGGTTCGGCGACGAGCCGTCCGCTTGCCCAGCAAGCGGCGTAGAGAGACGGCGAATCTGGTGCTCGGGGGCCGCGCGAGCAAGCGCCTCGGCGTCTAGTCGTCGCCGAACTCGCGCTCGGCACAGTCCGGCCAGTAGAACGCGAGCTCCGGCGGCTCGTCGTCGGTGTGGTGCGCCGACCAGTGCTCCTCGTCCGCTGGCAGCCAAACCGCCGGACATTCCATGATGGACTCGTCTTGCCTTCCAGCTCATCGGCCCCACATCGCCGCGGAACGATGAACCCGGACGCGATCGCGGAAGTCTTAGGCGTTCAGCTCGCCAAGCCCGGCCCTAGAATCTTCGCAGAGCGAGGGAAAGGGGCCGATGCTTTACCGAGTTAGCGCTTGTCTCAGTCGTGGGGATTCTCACCGGGACTGCGTTCGCCGCGGCAACACCGGTGACGCCATCGCCGGGCGCTGTCGTCACGACTTCACATCCGGTGTTCACGTGGACGTTGCCGGCGAACGAGCAGTCGGACGCGCTCTACATCGCGGACAAGCCGGATACGACACCGGAGGGGAAGTTCTACGACGAGAACGTGGTGGACGTCGGGATCTTCTTGAACGATGAGCGCCAGTGGTCGCCTTCCTCGCCGCGCTACGCGGGTGCCTACTGGTGGCTCGTGTGGTCGCACGACGCGAACACGTTCCGGAGCTACTACAGCGCCCCGGCCGCCTTCACGATTCCTGCCGCCCTCACGCTCCTGCCGGTCAAGACGCATCGCTACCTGAACCTGCACTGGCTCGACGTGACGGTGCGCTGGACGGCGAACGTTCATGGACTGATCGCCAAGGTTCGACTTCTTCGCCGCGCCAGGACGCTCTGGGCGAGATCGGAGAGTGAGGACAACCTCATCGGCTCGCCAGGCTCGACCACCTTCACCTGGCATCGGCCCCGCAGGATCAGGCAGGGGACGCGACTAACGCTGAAGGTGTCGCTCATCGCGCCGAACCAGGGCGTAGAGTTGCCCCATGGCCGGCCTCGTGGCGAAGATTCGCAAGTGGCTCAGGCTCGACAAGAAGTCCTAGCCACACACACTGGGAGATAGAGGCGAGAATCGCGCCCCTTTCTGCCGAGTCGCTGATCGAATGAGCCTGTACGAGCGCGCGCTCAAAAGAATGGAGGCGCTGGCCGCGGCATACGCGCAGGGTGACACGCCGTGGGGGCCGGACCGAGATCTCGTGACTCGCGAGACAGCCGCGGATGCGGTGATGGATGTCTTCGCCACGCTCGACGCGCTTCGTCAAGGGGTCGAGTTGCCGCCGAACCGGATCGAGCACACCCTTGCCATGCTCATGCTGATCCGGGAGTACGTCGTCCCTCTTCCTTCACCTAGCGGCGATGAGGATGTAGTCCTGCAAGGCGATCTCGAACAGCTCGCGGCGGACCTTCGGCGAGCTCGGCGTGATTTCGGACTCCCGAGCTAAGTGCGCGCCAGTTGCGCGCCAGTGAGCGCCAGTGAGCGCCAGTCTCCAGCGGTCTCTAGCGGTTTCAAGCGGTAGGACGAGGCGACGGTGAGAGCGTCCCCGAAGACGCCGAAACCCGCCTAGTGGAGCGGGTTTCGGCTCAACGGAGCGGCGCCGGAGTCGAACCGACCGAGCCGTGGGCTGCACGACCGCACTGGTTTTGAAGACCAGCTGGGCCACCGGGCCCATGCCGCTCCGCTCGCGAGCGTAGCTCAGCGAAACCGCGGTGGGTTCGTCAGTGAGGAGGGGGCTCACGGGGGAACCAGGGGTTCCCCCCGTGCTCGTGCAGCTGGGCCACCGGGCCCATGCGGCTCCGCTCGCGAGCCTAGCTCAGCTCGGCCTCGGTAGGCTCGGACTCGGCTGTCCGGCACAAAGACGACCTGCGGGAGGTCCCATGAACGCGTACGAAGTTACGCAGCTTGAAGAGATCGACGAGCTAGGCGGCGGCACTCGCTATCGCCCGGTCCGGCACCGCTTCGGGATCACGTCCTTCGGCGTCAACACCTGGACGGGCCACGAGGCGGGCGACCGGATCATCAACGAACACGACGAGCAGGGGGGCGACGAGGAGCTCTACCTCGTCCACCGGGGCCGTGCGACGTTCGAGCTCGACGGCGAGCGCGTCGACGCGCCGGCCGGCACCTTCGTCTTCGTCCGCTCGAGCGTCAAGCGGACCGCGTTTGCCGAGGACCCGGGGACGACGATCCTCGCGATCGGCGGCACACCCGGCGCGGCATACGAGCCGATCGGGTGGGAGCTCTGGGCGCCGATCCAGCCGCTCTACGCGGCGGGGGAGTACGCCGAGGCCGCGGACCGCGGGCGAGAGCTGATCGAAGAACACCCCGAGTATGCGGGCCTCCTCTTCAACGTGGCGTGCTGCGAGAGCCTTGCCGGTCGGAAGCCCGACGCGATCGAGCACCTTCGACTCGCCATCGAGCGCAGCGAGCGGGTTCGCGCGTTTGCGGCGAACGACTCGGACCTCGATCCGATTCGCGACGACCCGGCGTTCGCGGAGCTCATGGCCGAGCCTGCTGCCCGCTAGGGATCACCGCTCGGCGCGGCCGGCGGCTCGGAGGCGGCGCTCGTCACCGACGCGGCGCGTGATGCTGTCCGCGTCGAAGCGCTCCAGCAGGAGCTGGGCGGTGCGGCGTGAGACCCCGAGGGCGTCGCGGAACGCCGCGATCGTGATCGGCGAGAGCGTGCTCAGCGCCTCGCGCCCGCGTTCGTAGAGGTCGGCGGATACCGCGAAGCCATCACCGACGCGCTTGAGCGTTCCGTTCTGCTCGAGGAAGGCCGCGAGCCGGGGATCGTCGACACGGGCGATGCCGTCGGCTTCGAGCCTCGCTTCCAGCTCCGCCGCGGCGGCCGCGTGCTCGCCGAGCTGCGGGGTCGCACCCGGCGCGTAGGCCTTGCCGTCGCGTCGCTCGACGTGGAGAACCCGCAGCACCGACGGCGCCCACGGCTCTGCAGGGAGGAGCTCGCCGAGTGGGATGCCGGGGTCGAGTGGGGACGACCGCGCGCGTGCCTCGAGCCGCGCCCGGACGGCTGCACGCTGCTGCTCGAGCCAATCGGGAGCGAAGTACCAGTCGCCTGCCTGCTCCAGCGCGGAGAGCCCCTGCGCCAGCTCGGCCGGGGGAAGGAGGGCGCGGGCCTGCAGCTCCGGACCCCTGACCGGCTCGTGGACGACCGCACGCAGGATCGCCTTCGGGTCGCTCTGCTCGAGCAGCTCGAGCCGCTTCGGGTCGAATCGGCGCGGGGGAGCCGGGTCGAGCACGACGCCGCCGCCCACGGTCGTCTCCGCGCGCAGGACGACCCGGTCCCCGCGCGCCGCGACCACGGGCTCGCGCAACCGCAACTGTGCGTAGCGGCCGTCGCGAATGACGCGCGCCGCGATGTCGCTCGTTCCGGCGTGCACGGTGACCGCGGCCGCGATCGGCTCGAGCTCCTCGAGCACGACGTCGAGCCGCCAGCTCACGGGGTAGCTGCCGGGAGCGACGAGCGCGTCCCCGCGGCGCAGCTGCGAACGGGCGATTCCGGGGAGGTTGACGGCCACGCGCTGTCCGGCCTCGGCCCGCGTCACGGGTAGGTCGTGAACCTGCACGCCGCGCGCGCGGGTGGTGAGGCCGGACGGCTCGACCCGCAACTCGTCGCCTGGTGCGATCGAGCCCGACCACAGCGTCCCCGTGACCACCGTGCCGGCGCCGGCGACCGTGAACGCGCGGTCGACGTAGAGGCGCGCGGGAGCCTCGCGCCTCCGCTCCGGCACCTCCGCGGCGACACGGGCGAGCGCGGCCCGCAGTTCGTCGAGGCCCTCGCCGGTCTTGGCGCTGACGGCCACGACCTCGGCGCCCGCAACGAGCTCACGTGCCTCCTCCAGCGCGAGCTCCAACGTCTCGGCGTCCACGGCGTCAGCCTTCGTCACGGCAACGACGCCGCGCTCGATGCCGAGCAGCCGCAGGATCGCGAGGTGCTCGTGCGTCTGCGGCCGGGCGCCTTCGTTCGCGTCGATCACGAGCAGGAAGAGGTCGATCCCGGTCGCTCCCGCGACCATCGTCCGCACGAACCGCTCGTGGCCGGGAACGTCGATCAGCGAGAGCCGGGCTCCTTCGCTGAGCTCGAGGGGCGCGTACCCGAGCGCGATCGAGATGCCGCGCTCCTGTTCCTCGGGCAGCCGGTCGGTGTCCTTGCCCGTGAGCGCCCGCACGAGCCACGTCTTGCCGTGGTCGATGTGCCCCGCCGTCCCGACGGTCAGCGCCACCGCCGCTCCCATCCCGCTGCGGTTTCGACGATCACGGCCACCGGCGCACGGTAGCGCCGGCGAGATGCTTGACCATGATCAGGCACGGGTTGTCCTCGTCCCAGAACCCGGGGAGCTCCTCGAGCGGGCAGAAGCCGCGCACCTCGTAGAAGTGCCGCGTCCTTGCGTAGTGCGCGCTCGGGTACGACCCAAGGCGAGCGTCGGCAGCTCGGCCACGTGGCGGACGTACTGCCGCACCGCCTCCTCGATCCCGAACCACTCGGGCAGCGCCTCGAGCACCACGGCAGAGCGTTGACCGTTCGTGAGGGTCCTCGACTAGGAGGACGTCCGAAGTCGGCATCAGGCCGGGCTCGCCTCGATCAAAACCTCGTGGAAACGAACAGAGTCGAAGCCGCCGGCCTCGAGCAGCGCGTGCCACTCCGCCTCGCTGCGCTCCTTGCCGCCGAGCAGCGCGAGCATCAGAAGATCGAGCCACTTGGCGCCGTCCGGATCGTTCCCTTCGGGGAGGACGCTGTCGATGATCAGGAGCCGCCCGTCGTCGCCGGCTGCCGCTCGGACGGTGCGCAGGATCGCCGCCGCCCGCTCGTCGTCCCAGTCGTGGAGGATCCCCGAGAGGACGTGGACGTCGCCCTCTGGGACAGACGCGAAGAAGTCGCCCTCGACGAACTCGATCCGGTCGCCGAGCGCCGCCTCGTCCCGGACCGTTTCGGGTCGGTCGAAGACGATCCCGCGCAGCCCAGGCTGCTTGCGCAGCAACTCAATGAGCAGCGAGCCGTTTCCGCCGCCCACGTCGACGACCGTCTCGTCGCCGCGCCACTCGAGCGGCGCCAGCCGCTCGGCACGGCGCACCTTCCCCTCCTCCATCGCGCGGTCGAAGGCCGCCCGCTCCTCGGGGTGAGCCGCGAGCCACGACCAGAAGTCGGTCCCGAACGTCCGCGGGAAGGTCGGCTCGCCGGAGAGGTCGAGGTCGCCGACGGTCCGGTACCACACGCTGCCGAAGAGCCGGGCGAAGTCGCTCCAGCCCCTGCCTCGGCCGAGCAGCTCGGAGGCGGGAGTGTGGCGGAACACGCCGTGAGGCTTCTCCTCGAAGACCCCGTCGCTGGCGAGTGCGCGCAACAATCGGTGCAAGGCCCCCTCGTCGACCTCCGCATGACGCGCCAGCTCGGCCACGGGCCGCGGTCCTTCCGAGAGCGAATCGGGCACGCCGAGCCTGCAAGCGATCGCGAGGGCCTGCGTCCCGAGCGCTCCGCGGAGGAGGTTCCAGACGATCTCTTCCGGGGCGGGCTCGTACACGGTCCCACCTAGCCGGAGCGGGCGGCGTGGACGGCCGCTGCGGCCTCCTCGGCCTCGGCGTCCGTCAGAGTGCGGCAGTCGAGCAGCAGGCGGCCGTCCCGCAGCACGCCGACCACCGGAGGGTCGCCCGCGCGCAGTGCCGGTGCCAGGTCCTGCTCGACCGCGCAGGCGCAGCTCGGGAGCTCCGCGAGCGGGAGCGCGCCGCCGCCTACGCGAGCGACCGTCTCCTCGACCTCGCCGCCGACGGCCGCCGCCAACCGCCCGGCCCGCGCGCGCACCTCTTCGAGCGGCTCGTTCAGCATTCGAAGCACCGGGACCTTGCGCAGTGCCTTCGGCGGATCGAGGTAGAGGCCGAGGGTCCCCTCGAGCGCGGCGAGCGTGAGCTTGTCCGCCCGCAGCGCGCGGTGGAGCGGGTGTCGTCGCAGCCGCTCGACCAGCTCCGCGCGGCCGACGACGATCCCGGCCTGCGGCCCTCCGAGCAGCTTGTCCCCCGAGAAGCAGACGAGATCGGCGCCGGCCGAGAGGCTCTCCTTCGCCGACGGCTCTCCTTCGAGATGGACGAGCACGCCCGAGCCGAGGTCGTCCACGAGCGGCAGGCCGTGCCGCCGCGCCACGGCCGAGAGCTCCTCCAGCGAGGGCAGCTCGGTGAAGCCGACCACGCGGAAGTTCGACTGGTGGACGCGCAGAAGCAGTGCCGTCTCCGGCCCGACCGCGCCTTCGTAGTCCGCGGCGCGCGTGCGGTTCGTCGTGCCGAGCTCACGCAGCCGGGCTCCTGACCGGGCGAGCACCTCGGGGATCCGGAAGCCGTCCCCGATCTCGATCAGCTCGCCACGGGAGACGAGCACCTCGCGGCCCTCCGCGAGCGCCGCCAGCGTGAGCAGCACTGCGGCCGCGTTGTTGTTGACGACGAGCGCCGCCTCCGCGCCGGTGAGCCGCCGGAGGATTCCGGCGACGTGGTCCTGCCGCGAGCCGCGGCTGCCCGCACCCAGGTCGAACTCGAGGTTCGAGTAGCCGCGGCCGACCTCGAGCGCCCGCTCGAGCGCGGCCTCCGCCAGGGGTGCACGCCCGAGGTTCGTGTGGACGATCACGCCGGTCGCGTTCAGCGCCCTTCGCAACGACGGCGCCCGGGCCGCCGCCAGCTCTTCGAGCGTCCGCTCGACGAGGTCGCCCGGGTCGTGGCCGGCCGTGATCTCCTCACGCGCCCGCGCGAGCGCAGCCCGTGCTGCCTCGACCGCGAGCGCGCGTGGCTCCCCGGACAGCCGCTCGTCCCGGACAAGCTCGTCGACGGCCGGGAGATCGCGCAGCTTCATTTGCACCAAAGTCTAGGTGGCAGGTGTGCGAAGTAGACTCGTGCGCGGTCGATGGCGGTCGGGACGGTCAGGCGAGTCATGGGGGCGGTGCTCTGCGCGGGCGTGGGCATGCTCGTGCTCGCCGCGGCGGGGGGTACCGCGGGGCGAGTCGGCGTCGGGAAGATGACGGTCACGCCGGGCCGCGTCCTGGCCGGCACGACCACGGATCTCAGCTTCACCTTCCTCGCCGACTCGGCGGCGATGAACGGGACGACGCTCGTCGACGTGCCGCGCGGCTGGTCGAAGCCGCAGAAGACCGATCCCGCGGGGCCCGGCTACGTCGAGCTCCAGCCGACCGGCTGCGTCAACTCGCGGATCACGGGAGTCACCCCGCGCCGAATCGTGATCTCGACGAAGTGTCCGCGGCGCCACTTGTTCCGCCTCATCTACCACCGCGTCGCCACACCCCTGCTCGCGGCGGACGGCTACGTCTTCCTCACCCAGACGCGCCCGGCCGCCGCCCCGAGGAAGACCCCGTTCAAGCCGCTCGGGCCGCGGAAGCAGCCCGTCGTGCGCGTGCGCGGGGCCGCGGCGACGGGTCTCTTCGTGATCGCGACGAGCTTCGCGACCGCGGGGGTCCCGTTCTCGGCGACGGTCCGCGCCGTCGACCAGTTCGGCAACAACGCGTCCGACTACATCGGGACCGTCACGCTGACGAGCACCGATCCCGCCGCGTCGCTCCCGGGCGGCTATCCCTACGGAGCGACCGACGCCTCGCAGCACACGTTCGCCGGAGTCGTTCTCCGGACCCCCGGGACACAACGCATCACCGCGACCGACTCGCACGGCTTCAAGATCGAGAGCGGCCCGATCACCGTGTCGCCGTTCTCGAGCTGAGCGCCCGGTCTACTGGGCGTCGGCCTTCTCGGGCTCGTCGGCCAGCGCCGCGCACCGCTCCTCGTAGCATTCGAGGATCGTCGCCACGGTCTCCGCGGGCTCCTCGGTGACCACGAGCAGCTCGAGGTCCTCCGGCGAGATCATCCCGTCGGCGAGGAGCCGCCCGCGGACCCAGTCGAGCAGCGGCTTCCAGTAGTCCCCGTCGAAGAGGACGACCGGGAAGTGCAGCACCTTGCCCGTCTGGATCAGCGTCAGCGACTCGAAGAGCTCGTCGAGGGTGCCGAAGCCGCCGGGGAAGATGACGAAGCCCTCGGCCGCCTTCACGAACATCGTCTTGCGGACGTAGAAGTGGTCGAAGGTGATGTCGATGTCGAGGTAGGGGTTGCTGTGCTGCTCGTGCGGGAGCTCGATGTTGAACCCGACCGAGACGCCGCCGCCCTCGCGGGTGCCCCGGTTCGCCGCTTCCATCACGCCCGGTCCGCCGCCTGTCACGACCGCGAAGCCCGCCTCGGCCAGCCCGCGGCCGACCTCGCGTGCAGCCGTGTAGGCCGGGTGCCCCTCGCGGATCCGCGCCGACCCGAAGACCGAGACCGCCGGCCGGCCGATCCGCTCGACAGCGGCGAAGCCCTGCATGAACTCGCGCCCGATACGCGCGGCGTGGCCCTCGAGGTCGCCGTCGCGACCTTCGAGCAGTCGACGGTCTTCCATCAGAGCCGGTGTTGCGGCACGTGGGTGCCCCACATGCCGAGTACGAGCAGCAATGCGAGGCCGAGATACAGGGTGAGGATCAGCGTCGCGCGGCCGCGGCCCGCGCCGGGCAGCATCACGGCGGCCCCGTCGTAGGCCTCGACCGGCATCGTGGGCTCCGCCTTCGCGAGCTTGTACGAGCGCCAGATCGCGCCGCCGTCGAGGATTCCGAGCGGGATCAGGTTGATGAGGTTCAGGAAGAAGCCCACGTAGGCGAGCGCGTGGAACAGCGACGAGCCGGTCGCCGAGCCGATCCCCCAGCAGAGCGCGGCGGCGAGGCCGCCCGCCGTGGGGCCCGCGAGCGCGACGAGTGCGTTGCGCAACGGGTTCAGCGGCGCGTTCTTGATCAACACGTAGGCGCCGATGAACGGGATGAAGCGAGGAATCGAGACCTCGAGCCCCTGGCGCCGCGCCTCGACGAAGTGGCCCAGCTCATGGATCAGGATCATCGCGACGAAGCCGACGCCGAACTTCCAGCCCCAGATCAGGGCGTAGGCGCCGATCGAGACGAAGAGCCCGAAGAACTTGAGAAAGAAGGCGCCGAACTTAACCGCGAGCCCGATCACGGCGGCGAGTGGGGCCCAGATCTTGCGGAGCAGGCTCTTCCAACCCGGCTCGGGATGGATCGGCTCGTAGTCGCGAAAGTCGGGCTCGAGCTCAGGCCTGGGCGTGAGCTGGCTCACCGGCTCATCGTAGCGAGGGAGGAGCGCGATACCAGGCGACGTCCGGTAGCCGGGACAGACTCACAGCCCCGCCTCAGGCTCCCTCGACTCGAAAGGACAGGTCAGATGACCAGTGGGTTGGTGCGCTTCCTGCGCAGAAACACGATTGCGCTGCTCGCGTTGTTCCTCGCTCTGGGCGGAACGACGTATGCCGCCTCGACCGGCTTGCTCGGCAAGAACACCGTCGCCTCGCCGCAGGTCGTCAACGGGTCGCTGCAGACGAAGGACCTGAGCAAGAAGGCTCGGAAAGCGCTGAAGGGCAACAGGGGATTGAGGGGGCCGGCAGGGCGGGCAGGCGTTCAGGGCGCCCAGGGGCCGAAAGGAGCCACAGGTTCGCAAGGCATTCAAGGTCCTCCGGGCCCAACGGCGGGGGGCGTTTCCCCAGGGGAAACCGGGGATGCCGGTGCGTTTTGCTGCTTCCAGCTCGCGACGATTACGACGACGACGACAAGCAACCTGCTGGTCATGACCAACCTGAGCGGGTTCGGTGTGAGCTGCAGTGCGGGCGGCTCCTGTAGCGCCGAGGTCGGGGCGTTTCTGGACGACGGCAGCCATCCCATCGCAAATGCAGCCGTGACCCTCTCCGCGGGAGCGAGCTCGACTGCCACGGCAAACCGCGTCCTTTCGGGGATCGCGACGGCTGTTCCGGCAGGGACCCACAAGGTTGGGATCGGATGGACAACCAGCGGGTCTGTAGCGGGCAGCGGCGGCGGCGACAACCGGAGCACAGTCATCGCCCTCGGCGCGACGGCAACCACGGCCCCCACCGCCGAGTCGAGCTTCAAGGCGACCCCGGTCCAGCACGGCGGAAGCTGAGCCTCGAACCCCGGGGTCAGATCTTGCACTGCCACATTCGTGTGCCGAATGTGTGAAAACCGGCCCGAACGTGCCATCCCTCGTCCAAGGGTGCTCGCTCGCGTGAAGCCGGCCGATAGCTCCGCATGTGAGCGCCGTCCTTCGAGCTCTGTGCGCGGCGGCCGTGGTTGCGCTTCTCGC
>JBKPAM010000185.1:0-2638 GCA_046726435.1 Actinomycetota bacterium | reverse complement strand
TCTGGCCGCAGGGCCAGTCCAACCACTCTACTCCCGAGGCGGACTTAGGGGGAAGGTCTCTGGCGGAAGACCCCGCTACTAGCGGGAAGAGTCGCTCCGCTCAGCGGCCGCAACCCGCACCGGCGACCAATCGCCTGTACGGTGTCTTCAGCAGCGAAAACGGTCTTGCGCCCGCGCAGCCTCACAGCAGCGCCGCGCCTCTCTCTTTTCCCTTGTTCCGAAAAGCCTCTCCGAGGCGGTTCGCGCTGCATTCCTCCAACCGAAGGAGACCGCGTGCATGCCACTGTCCGCCGCTACGAAGGTATCGACAGGAGCCGCACCGCCGAGCTGAGCAAGAAGGCCGGCGAGTCCCTGATGCCGAGCCTCAGCAGACTGCCGGGCTTCAGCGGCTACTACCTGATCGAGGCCGAGAACGGCGTCATGACGTCGATCGACCTGTTCGACAACGCGAGCCAGGCTGCGGATTCGACCCGCGTCGCCGCCCAGTGGGTGCGCGACGAGAAGCTCGAAGGCGCGCTTCCGAATCCGCCCAAGGTGACAGACGGCAAGGTCATCGCCCACAAGACCAACGGTCACAGCGTCGCCTAACGTCTCTGCGATCCATTCACGAGAGGGCCTCCGACTGCCACACCGGGCCTGAGTGCTCGAGAGAGCCCGCCCGGGTGCTCTTGCCTCGATCGAGAGAGGAGCAACAGATGAGCCCAAGGTCAAAATTCCATGAGAGCGATGCCGTCGCCGAGCGGCGCGCGCAGAGAGAGTTGAACGAGAAAGTCGGTGATCGACTGCTGCCGCGGCGGAGGTCGCAGCGACTCAAGTGGCTCACCGGGTCCGGGAGCCGCAGGAAAGGGGTGTAGGCGTGAGCGGCAGCGTCGAGGCGTCGCGAAGGCACGGCGCATTCGATTCGCGCTGGCCGGTGCGGCTTCATCTCGTCGCTTCCGATCGGCTGGCACCGGCACTGACTGGCCTCAAGGACCTTCCGGGTGGGCTTGATTGGGATGCCTTCTCCGCGCACTCCTTTCCCGGGCGCCGTCGACACGACCTAGAAGCGATCAGCGCCCATCACGCGTACCAAGCATGGCCGGAAGGCGGCGGAAGAGCACCGGCCGGGGGCCCAAAGGCGGGGCGCGAACCAGCCGCCGGTGTTGATCGTCGAGGAGGCGTCTTAGACTCCCGCGCGTGCATACCCAGCAAGTCGCGCTGATCCCAAACTGCATTGAGTGCAAGGCTCGCTGGCTGCCGTCCCGAGGAGGAGCGCTGGCGGGCCGATCTCACCGACGATGAGCCGCCGGAGCTCGCGTTCTTCTGCCCGGCCTGTGCCAAGCGAGAGTTCGGCGGTTGAGGGCCCGGTGACAATTCTTTTCGAGCTGTGATTGCAGCTTGATAAGCGTCGGGACATGTCCAGGACAGGCATTGAGCGCCACCGCAAGATCCGAGGCGCCGGGGGATCTGTATGAGCGGGTAGAGCCGGGCGGCGGTTCCCGGGAGAGTGGCGGCTCAATCCCCCAGGAGAGAGAAGAGCCGCCCGGCTCCCCGATAGTGCCACTGAATCGCGGTTGCATGCCAAATCGGTCGGAGTACGAAGCTCACGTCGCGGGCCGCGTGAGCCAGTCGACGAGCGCCCTTTCGTACTCCGGCGCCACGCTGCCCCCGGAGAGGGTCAGGTCGTGCTCGGCGCCGGGGATGACCACGATCTCGACCTCCGAGCCGCGGGCGGCCCGCCACGCGTCGACGCTCGCCTCGACCGGGGTCCACGAGTCGGCCTCGCCGTAGAAGAGCAGCGTCGGCACGCGCACCTGCGCGAACGCGGGCCGCGGGTCGTAGTCCATCTCCTCGGTCCAGAGGCGAACGTTCTCCTCATCCAGGAGCTCCGGTGGCAGCCAGACCTGGCCCCACCACGGCTCATCGACGCCGGCCCAGAGGTCGGCGGCGAGCCCCTCATCCGGCTCGGGCGCCCGCGTGTGGATCCACTCCTCGAAGCGGCGCCGCAGGTCGAGCGCGCGCTCGACTACGTCGTCGCCGTAGCCCGCCAGTCGCAGCTGCCGCTCGACCGCGTACATCATCTGCTCGGCCGGAGTGACACCTGTCGAGGCGATCAGGACGAGGAACGCGACCTCGTCCGAGGCGGCCGCGGCTAGAGGGCCGATCCAGCCGCCCTGGCTGATGCCCCAGAGCCCGACGCGCTCGGCATCGACGGCTCGCAGCACCGCGAGTGCGTCGTCGACCTGCAGCTCGAAGCGGCCGCGCGTGGCGTCGCCGGTCGACTCGCCCTCGCCGCGGCGGTCGAAGGTGACCACTCCGATCCCGGCGGGCGGGAGGACCTCGTGCAGGTGACGGTAGAGCGCGTAGTCCCGCGTGCCCTCGCCTGCGCCGTGGAGCGCGACGATCGCCGTCTCGCCCGCCGGCGAGTAGCTCCCAGCCAGCCCGAAACCGTCCCGCTCGACCCGGAGCTCCTCCATGCCGCGACCCTACTTCGTTACTGTCACCGACGTGCCCGAGCTGAACGCCATCGGCATCGTCGTCTCCGACATGGCCCGCTCGATTCGCTTCTACCGGCTGCTCGGCCTCGACGTGCCCGAGACGCCGGACGAGGGCCACGTCGACACCTTCCTCCCGAACGGCGTCCGCTTCATGCTCGACA
>JBKPAM010000184.1:0-21591 GCA_046726435.1 Actinomycetota bacterium | reverse complement strand
GCTCGCGTTGAAGTGGATGTCGGCGATCACGGGGATCGGCGAGAGACGGACGATCTTCGGCAGCGCGTCGGCGTCCTCGCCCTTGGGCACGGCCACGCGGACGACCTCGCAGCCGGCGGACGCGAGGGAAGCGATCTGTGCAGTGGTCGCCTCCACGTCGTGCGTCTTCGTGAGCGTCATCGACTGCACGACGACGGGCGCCCCGCCGCCGATCTGAACCCCGCCTACGGAGATTGCGCGCTCGCTGGGCACGCGCTGAGTCTAGCCCCCGCGAATGTTTCCTATGTCCCTCGGCATCGCTTGCGATGCCGAGCGAGAGCGCCTGCGGGCTTAGCCCGCGGGCGCGTCTGACGCACCCGATGGCACCGATTCATCCGCCTCGGATGTTCCCGATGTCCCTCGGCATCGCTTGCGATGCCGAGCGAGAGCGCCTGCGGGCTTAGCCCGCGGGCGCGTCTGACGCACCCCCATGGCACCGATTCATCCGCCTCGGATGTTCCCGATGTCATTGGAAAGGCCCACAAAGAAGAGCAGCAAAACGAGTGCGATTCCCACCGCCGAGACGCGCTCGTAGACGGCACGGCCGACCGCGCGCCCGCGCACGCCCTCGACGATCGAGAACGCGATGTGACCGCCGTCGAGCGGCAGCAGCGGCAGCAGGTTCAGCAGAGCGAGCGAGAGGCTGATGATCGCGAGCACCTGGAGGTACTCGCGATAGCCGAGCTGGACCGCCTTGCTCGATTGCTGCACGATCCCGACCGGCGTGGAGACGTCCTTCCTTCCCGAGCCGCTGGCGATGTGCCCGAGCCACGTCCCCATCGCCTTCGTGACGAGCCACGTGTCCTGCAGAGCGAGCCCCGTGGCATGGACCGGGTTGTAGTGGGTGTAGCGGATCGCCGAGGGATGGAAGCCGAGCGTGTAGACGCCATTCGAGTGCTGGGGCCGTACCGACTTCAGCTCCACGTAGAGGCCGTGGCGAAGGACGGAGAGCATGAGCGGCTTGCCCTTGCTGTTGTGAATCGCGTCGCGCACCTCGCTGAAGTCGTTGGCCGCCACGTGGTTGACGCCGATGATGACGTCGCCCGCGTGGAGCCCCGAGGCCGCGGCAGGCGAGCCCGGGATCACGTCGGCGACCTTGCGCGAGGCGTCGGAGGGGATGCCGAGCACGTAGACCGCCGTCAGCAGCGCGACCGCGAACAGGAGATTCGTCCCCGGCCCGGCCGCGATGACGGCAATGCGCTTCCACGTCCGCTGCCGCCAGTAGGCGTCCTGGCCGACGCCGTCGGTGAGCTCGCTCAGCCCGCGCTCGGCGGCGTTGCGTGCCTTCGGCGAGAGCCTGGCCTCGTTCACGGACCGCTCGAGCGCCTCGAGCTCGGGGCGCGCCTCCTCGAACGCCCCCTGGGCGATCAGGCGCTTGATGCGCTCGATCTGCGGCAGGAGGCCGGGTGACTCGTACAGGGCGGGGCCGAAGTGCACGTCGAGGTCGGACGGTGCCGGCCTGTGCATCCCGGGGATCTTCACGTAGCCACCGAGCGGGATCACGCCGAGGCCGTACTCGATGCCGTTTCGCGTCCACTTGAACAGCGCGGGCGGGAAGCCGATGTAGAAGCGCCGCGGCCGCATCCCCACCGCGCGCGCGGTGTAGAAGTGGCCGGCCTCGTGGATGAGGATCAGAAAGGCCAGGCCGAAGATGGCCACGAACACGCTCACAACCCACGCTCCAGCTTTGTGCGGGCGAGCAGACACCCGCACACCAGCACCTGCCAGGGCTGAAACCGGACGCGTAGCGTGCTCATGCGGGGGCCAGTGCCCTTTCTGCGAGCCCGCGGGCAGTCCTGTCAGCCTCGACGAGATCGGCGAGGTCGCGCGCCGGTCCGCCCTCGACCTCGGCCAGCGTCTCCTCCACGGCGGCCGCAATGCCGAGGAACGGCAGCCGTCGCTCGAGGAACGCCGCCACCGCGACTTCGTTGGCCGCGTTGAAGGCGCACGGGTAGGTCCCGCCACGCTCGCCCGCCTCCCGGGCGAGCGCGAGCAAGGGGAAGGTGTCGAGGTCGGGCGGCTCGAACTCGAGCACGAGCCCCTGCGAGAGGTCGAGCGGCGGCACCGGCGTCGCGGGCCGCTCCGGGTACGTCAGGGCGAAGGCGATCGGCACGCGCATGTCCGGGTAGCCCAGGTGCGCGAGCGCCGCGCCGTCGCGGAAGCGCACGAGCGCGTGGACGACGGAGGTCGGCTGGAGCGCGACCTCGATTCGGTCGTAGCCGAGGCCGAAGAGGAAGTGCGCCTCGATCAGCTCGAGCCCCTTGTTCGCGAGCGTGGCCGAGTCCACGGTGATCTTCGGGCCCATCCGCCAGGTCGGGTGCGCGAGCGCCTCTTCGGGCGTGACGTCCTCGAGCTCGTCACGCGCGCGTCCCCGGAAGGGCCCGCCGGAGCCGGTCACGACGAGCGAGTCGACCTGCTCGGCACCGCGTCCCTCGAGGCACTGGAACGCAGCCGAATGCTCGCTGTCCACCGGGAGGAGCAGGCCCCCGCCCCGCTCCCGCGCGGCCAGCGCGAGCTCGCCGGCGGCGACGAAACTCTCCTTGTTCGCGAGCGCGAGGGTTACTCCGTGCTCCAGCGCCCACAGGGTTGCCCGCAGCCCGGCGAAGCCGACCACAGCGTTCAGCACGACATCCGGCTCGGCGCGCTCGAGCATCTCGGTGAGGTCGCCGCCGACCTGCGTCAGTGGCGCGAGGCCTTCGATCGGCTGCGAGCCCGACGCCGCGGCCACGAGCTCGAGCTCGGGCTGGGCATCGACGATCTCGAGCGCCTGGCGGCCGATGGAGCCGGTGGCCCCCAGGAGCGCGATTCGTTTCATCTGCACCAAGTGTACGAATGGATCGAGCGCATGGTTTAGGTCAACGCGAGGATGACGTAGTAGGAGGCGACTGCGGCGAAGAGCAGGGCGTCCAGGCGGTCGAGCACACCTCCGTGAGCGGCGAGGATGCGCCCGCTGTCCTTGACGCCGAGGTCCCGCTTGACGCCCGATTCGAAGAGGTCGCCCATCGGCGCCGCAACCGCGATCGCGACGCCGAGGACGAGCGACTCGCCCACCGTGAGGAAGTGCTGGTGGTAGAGCGCGAAGAACGAGACCAGAACGGCGGCCACCGTCGATGCGACCAGGCCTTCCCAGGTCTTGCCCGGCGAGAGCGCCGGCGCCAGCTTGTGCCGGCCGATCAGGCGCCCGGTGAGGTACGCGAGCGTGTCGGCAGCGAAGACGGCGAGGAGCACGGTGAAGATCGCCAGCCGCCCGTGCTCGGGCAGGTCTCGCAGCAGGAGAACGTACGCAAGCCCGAGGCCGACCCAGGCCGCGCCGAGCACCGTGGTGGCCACCGCGACCGTCAGCGACTGTCTCGTCACCGAGATGCCTTTCAGCAGGAAGGCCAGGGCGACCGTCGTGAGGAAGCCGCCGAGCATCCAAACCGTTCCGCCGAGCTGGGCCCCGAGCAGCGTGAGCACCAGGCCCGCGTAGCCGGCCAGGACGAGCGGCCGCAGCGAGCGGGCCATGCGGTAGTACTCGTGCAGCGCGACGAGGCCGGCGAGCACGGCGAGCAGCCACAGCCACCAGCCGCCGAGCCAGACGACACCGAGCACGGCCGGAAGCCCGACGACTGCTACGAGGATGCGGGAAAGGAACGGGTTCATCGGCCGCCGTAGCGGCGGCGTCGGCGGGCGTAGTCGGCGAGTGCGTGCTCGAGCTCGTCGTGGCCGAAGTCCGGCCAGAGCGTGTCGACGAACACGAGCTCGGAGTACGCCAGCTGCCAGAGCAGGAAGTTGGAGATCCGGAGCTCTCCGCTCGTGCGGATCAGCAGGTCGGGATCCGGCAGCTCGGGTGCGTACAGGTTCGCCCGCACCGCCTCTTCGTCGATCTGGCTCGGCGGGACGCCTGCCTCGACGAGCCTGCGGACCGCCTCGACGAGCTCCGCGCGCCCGCCGTAGTCGAGCGCGACCCACAGGTTCAGGCGGTTGTTCTGCGCCGTCTCTTCCTCGAGCCGGGCCATCTGCTCGCCGAGCTCGGCAGAGGCGCGGCCTCGGCGCCCGATGAAGCGCGTCCGCACCCCCTGGCGGACGAGGTCGGGCAGCTCTCGCTCGATCGTCTCGCCGAAGATGTCCATCAGCGAGTCGACTTCGCCGGCCGGCCGCGACCAGTTCTCCGTGGAGAAGGCGTAGACGACGAGTGTCTCGAGGCCTAAATCGATCGCGGCCTCGACGGTGCGCCGGAGCGCCTTCGTGCCGGCGCGGTGGCCCTCGGCGACCGGCAGCCCGCGCCGCTCGGCCCAGCGGCCGTTCCCGTCCATGATGATCGCGACGGTGCGGGCCTGGTCGTGGCGCACGCCATTCTGCGCGGCTAGGGGATTCGGCGTGCTCGTTTGGCGCCCCTTCGGGTGATGCGCCTCGCCTGGAGAGGCACTAGACCTCCATGATCTCGGCCTCTTTGCGCTTCAGGAGCTCGTCGATCTCGTGGACGTGGTCGTCCGTGAGCTTCTGGACTCGCTCCTCGGCACGGTGCTCCTCGTCGCTGCCGACCTCCCCGTTGTCGACGAGCTCCTTGAGGTGGTGGATGACGTCGCGGCGCACGTTGCGTACGGCGACTCTCCCCTCCTCCGCCATGTGCCGGACGACCTTGACGAGCTCCTTGCGCCGTTCCTCGGTCAGCTGCGGGATCGGCAGGCGGATCAGCTTGCCGTCGTTCGAGGGCGTGAGGCCGAGGTCCGACTCCTGGATCGCGCGCTCGATGGTCGAGACCGAGTTCGGGTCGAACGGCTGGATGGTGAGCAGGCGCGGCTCGGGCGCGCCGATCGTCGCCAGCTGCTTGAGCGGCGTCTTCTGGCCGTAGTAGTCGATCTGGAGCCGGTCGAGCAGGGCCGGCGAGGCCCGGCCGGTGCGCAGGGTCGCAAACTCCGCCTGCGCCGCCTCGACGGACTTGTTCATTCGCCGTGTCGCGTCCTGAATCAGGTCATCGATCGCCATCACGCCTCCTCCGGTCAGGGGGTCGAGACGATGGTGCCGACCCGCTCGCCGTGCACGACTCTACGAATATTTCCGTCCTCGAGGGCGAAGACGTAGATCGGCAGGCGGTTGTCCATGCAGAGGGAGAGCGCGGTCGTGTCCATCACCTTGAGGCCGCGCTCGATCACCTCGAGGTGCGTCAGCCGCGGGAGCAACGCAGCGTCCGGGTCGAGGCGGGGGTCGCCCTCCAGCACGCCCGAGACAGCGTGCTTGGCCATCAGGATCGCCTCGGCGCCGATCTCGAGCGCCCTCAGCGCCGCGGCGGTGTCGGTGGTGAAGAACGGGTTGCCGGTGCCCGCGGCGAAGATCACGATCCGCCCCTTCTCGAGGTGGCGGATCGCGCGGCGACGGATGTACGGCTCGGCGACCTCCGCGGCTGCGAGGGCCGAGAGGACGCGCGTGTGGGCGCCGCGGCGCTCCAACGCGTCCTGCAGCGCCAGCGCGTTGAGGAGCGTGGCGAGCATTCCCGCGTAGTCCGCGGTCGCCCGATCCATGCCCTCGGCGGCGCCCTCGAGGCCGCGGTAGATGTTCCCTGCGCCCACGACGATCGCGAGCTCGAGCCCCTCTTCACGAACGTCGACGATCTCGCCTGCGAGGGCTCCGATGCGCACCGGGTCGATGCCGTAGTCCTCGTCGCCCATCAGGGCCTCGCCCGAGAGCTTCAGCAGGACGCGGTGAAAGGCCGGCGCCTCCGCAGCCTCCGCTGCCTCCGGTCTTGACTCGGCAGAGACGCGCTCGGTCACTCGGCGAGGGCGTAGCGAACGAACTCGAGCACCTCGAGCCCGGCCTCGGCCAGCGCCTTGCCGGCCGTCTGCGAAGGATCGTGGATCCACGACTGCTCGCTGAGCGCCACGTTGGAGAGGAACTCCTTGCGCAGCCGGCCCTCGACGATCTTCGCGCGCACCTCCTCGGGCTTCGACTGCACGTCGGGTTGCTGCTCGTAGATCGAGCGCTCGGCGGCGAGCTCGTCCTCGGGCACCTCGTCGACGCTGCGGAAGCGCGGTGCGGCGAACGAGATGTGCATCGCCAGCCGTCTTGCCGCAACGGCGTCGCCGCCTCGCACCCGTACCAGCACGCCGATCTTGTTCGCCGGCGGGTGGACGTACTCGGCCAGGAGCTCCCCTTCGCCGGCCTCCATGCGCGCCGCGCCCGCGATCTCGACGTTCTCGCCGAGCTGGGCGATCAGCTCGAGCCTCCGCTCCTCCAGCCCGGTGACCGCCTCGGCCCCGTCGGACTCGACCGCCTCGAAGACCGCCTCCGCGAAGGAGAGAAAGGCGTCGTTGTTCGAAACCGGCTCGGTCTCGCAGCCGACGGCGACGATCGCGCCGACAGTCCCGGACACGCTGGCGAGCACCTCACCCTCGGTTGTCTCGCGGCCGGCCTTCTTGCCCGCTGCGGCCATGCCCTGCTCCCGCAGCAGCCGCTGGGCCGCCTCGACGTCTCCCCCGGTCTCCTCGAGTGCCCGCTTCGCCGCCATCATCCCCGCGCCGGTGCGGTCGCGCAGCTCCTTGACGAGGCTGGCGGGGATCTGGACCTGGCTCACGAGGTCTCCTCTGGCGACTGGGGCGAGTCGGGGACAGGGACCGGCTCGGCCTGCGGCTCGGCGTCGGCCTGCGGCTCGGCTTGGGCCTCGGCCTCGGACTCGGGCTCCGAAGCCTGTTCTGCCGCCGGCTCCTCCGCCGGAGCCTGCTCGCGCTGTTCCTCCTCCGCGGCGGGCCGCTGCTGGAAATCGGCGGGAGTGATGCGCGACTTGCCCTCGCGGATGGCCCCGCCGATCGCGCGCACGATGAGGCTGCACGAGCGGATCGCGTCGTCGTTGCCGGGGATGACGTAGTCGGCCTCGTCCGGGTCGCAGTTCGTGTCCACGAGCGCGATCACCGGCAGCCCGAGCCGCCGCGCCTCGCGCACGGCGAGCTGCTCCTTGCGCAGGTCGACGATGAAGACCGCGTCCGGCTGCTTGCGCATGTCCGCGACCCCGCCGAGGTTCGCCTCGAGCTTCTCGAGCTCGCCCTGCATCGAGATGCGCTCCTTGGGCGGGAGCAGGTCGAGCTGGCCTTCCTCCTTCAGCCGGCGCAGCTCGTGCAGATGCTCGATGCGCTCGGCGATCGTGCGCCAGTTCGTGAGCAGGCCACCGAGCCAGCGGTGGTTGACGTACGGCATCGCGGAGCTCTTCGCTTCCTCCTCGACGGAGTCCTGGGCCTGCTTCTTCGTGCCGACGAAGAGGACGGTGCCGCCGCGCTCACCGAGGTTGCGGACGAACGCCTGCGCGTCCTCGAGGCTCTCGAGCGTCTTCTGGAGATCGATGATGTAGATGCCGCCGCGCTCGCCGAAGATGTAGCGGCGCATCTTCGGGTTCCAGCGGCGCGTCTGGTGGCCGAAGTGGACCCCCGCCTCCAGGAGCTCGCGCATCGTGACTGCCATGTGGTCTTCCTCCATGTGGTTGTTGGCGCTGCTGGCCGGCGGGGGTCTGGTGGAACCGGCGCTCCGAGGCGCCGGCACCGCCACCTGCCCGGTCGCCGGGTAGGGGACGAAAAGCGCCGGGAAGTCTAGCGGGCGGTTGGCCGAGGGTGTCCGCGCGGCGATCCATGATGAGCGCGTGGAAGGTGCATGGGATCTCGCCGTCGCCGTCGTCGAGGAGGGCCTCGCCGACGAGCAGGTCCCGTCGCTACGGCGGCTCGGCCGGCTCGGGCAGCTCGGCGAGCTGCCGGCATTCATCGTCGAGCTCTCACGCGAACTTCCCGGTCCCCGGCAACGGGCTCGTCCAGCTGGTGCGTTCGCGGCTCGAGCCCGGACGCACGTGTGCCAGCGCGTGGGTCTCGGCTTCGCGCCGTCCGAGATCGTGGCGGAGCTTCTGATCGTGCGCCGCGTCCTCTCGCGTTCGGTGACCGACCAGCACGCCCTCGACCGGCTGATCACCGAGTGCGTCGTCGTGTACTTCGACCGCGCAACCTATGAGCTCGCCCACCAGGCGCGGCACGACCAGCTCACCGGGCTCCTCCACCACCAGGCGTTCGTGCGCGAGCTCGAGCTCGAGCTGGAACGAGCGGCACGCTACGGCCGCGGGGTTGCGCTGGTCTTCGTGGACCTCGACTGCTTCAAGGAGCTGAACGACACGCTCGGGCACCCCGAAGGCGACCGCGTGCTACGGCGCCTCGCGGAGCTTCTCCGCGACTCGCTGCGGGCCTCCGACCTCGCGGGCCGCATGGGCGGGGACGAGTTCGCTGCGGCGTTGGTGGAGGCGGACGAGGAGGCCGGGGCGCGCCTGCTCGAGCGGCTCCGCGACCGCGTCGACGAGCTCGTGGGCGCGGACGCGCTGCCGCCTCGGTGCTCCTTCAGCGCCGGCCTGGCGCACTTCCCGCACGAGGCCGCGGACGCCGAGGGGCTGTTCCGCATCGCGGACGAGCGGCTCTACGGCGTCAAACGCGCCAGGGCGGCCTGAAGCTCTGGCGGCAAGAGCGACTCGACCTCCACGCGACCGCCGCTCACGGGATGCGGAAACGCGAGCCGCCACGCGTGCAGGAACTGGCGCTTCAGGCGCTCGTCCGGGACGCCGTACACGGGGTCGCCCACGACCGGCAGCCCGATCGCGGCGAGATGCACGCGGATCTGGTGCGTCCGGCCGGTCTCGAGCCGCACGTCCAGCAGCGCGCTGCGGTCGAGAAGCCGCTCGACCTCGAAACGCGTGATCGCCTCTCGCGGCGTGTCCGTGTCGAGCGAGTGGCGGGTCGGGTCACGCCGGTCGCGGCCGATCGGCGCCTCGATCCGCCCGGTCCACGAGCGCGGGCGTCCGCGCACGAGCGCCTTGTAGCGCCGCTCCAGCCGGCGCGCACGGACGAGCTCCTGGAGCTTGCTGTAGGCCTTCTCGCTGCGCGCCACGACGAGCAGGCCCGAGGTGTCGCGGTCGAGACGATGGACGATGCCCGGCCGCTCCTCGTCTCCGCCTGCGGCGAGCCCGACGAGGCCGTGGACGAGCGTGCCCGACGCGTGGCCGGGCGACGGATGAACGACCACGCCGGCCGGCTTATCGACCACGAGCAGGTGCTCGTCCTCGTAGGCGATGCGGAGCGGCACCTCTTCGCGCTCGAGCTCTCGCGGTGCGGCTTGGGGCGCCTCGAGCTCGATCTGCTCGCCTCCCTCGAGCCGGTGGCTCTTCGGCCGACGCTCTCCGTCGACGACCGCCGCCCCCTCCTTCAGCAGCCGCTCGGCCGCGGCACGGGAGCCGACCTCGGGCAGCGAGGCGAGGAAGCGGTCGAGCCGCTCCCCCGCGGCCTCGACAGGGACTGCGACGATCACTGAGACGTCGCTTGCGATGGCGGCTATTTGGGCCGGGTCTCGCCGATCAGCAGCGCGACGAACAGGATCCCGACGCCGATCACGATGAAGCTGTCCGCGAGGTTGAACGCCGGCCAGTATCGCAGGTCGAGGAAGTCCGTCACGTGGCCCAGCCGGATCCGGTCGATCAGGTTCGAGGTCGAGCCGCCGATCAGCAGGCCGAGCGCGACCGGGAGAACGGGGTGCCGCGCGCCGGAGCGGGCGAAGTAGAAAAGCATCCAGACGACCGCGAACGCGGTGAGCGCCGTCACCACGACCGTCGCGCTCGAGAAGAGCCCGAACGCGATCCCGGAGTTCTGCACGTGGTGGATCGAGAACGGGCCGAGCACGTGCAGGGTCTCGTCGAAGGCGAGCTGTGAGGAGACGATCCACTTCGTCAGCTGGTCGGCGAGGATCGCCGCGAAGACGACCGCGCCGAGAGCCGCCCACTGGGGCGCGCGCGCCGCGAACGACCGCTCCGCCACCGAAACCGGCGTCAGTGCGTCCGTGCTAGACCCCACGCGGACGTCGATCGTCCGCGGAACGGGCTCCGTCACCCGCGTTCCTCCTTGCGCTTGCAGTCGATGCACCTCGTCGTCCATGGGAGCGCCTCGAGCCGCTCGGCTGCGACCGCCTCCCGGCAGGAGAGGCAGAGGCCGTATGTGCCGTCATCGATGCGGGTCAGCGCGTCGTCGATTGCGCCGAGGACGCGCACCTCGTTCTCCTCGAGTGTGTAGTCGAGCTCGCGGTCGAAGGTGACCGTCGCGACATCGCCCGGATGGTTGTCGCTCTGGATCTCCTGCGTCTCGTCCTGAAGCGAGCCCGGATGCTCCTGGTGCAGGTAGTCGAGCGCTTCCTGGACACGCTGCCGCTCGTCGAGCAGCCGTTGCCGGAAGCGCTCCGTGTCCAGGGTCGCGTTCACGAGGCGCGCTCCAGCCTGCGCTCGCCCTCGGCCCGGTCGACGCCTTCCATCTGGATGACCTTTTCCCGCGCCGTACGGCCGGAAACGATCGAGAGTGCACGGCGCGGCAGCTCGAGCCGCTCCGCGAGCAGGTCGAGCACCGCTTCGTTGGCCTTTCCGCCCTCCGGCGGGGCCGCGACGCGGACCTTCCAGCCGTCGCCGTGGCGGCCGACGAGCTCGGTGCGCCGCGCTCCCGCAGAGACGCGAAATCGCAGGCGCGTCGATGACTCGGCCATGCGTCCAGTATAGGTTCGTCCGCCGGTGCTCAGAGGCATCTAAGTCGGCGCCTCAGGCGGCCTGCGCCGGGGGGTCGGGTCGCTCGGTGACGCAGGCGCGTATGCAGACGGCCGCGCCGGCAAAGCCGTCGCGGCCTCTCTGGTCGGCGCCGCCAGGTCGGCGCCTCAGGCGGCCTGCGCCTCCCCCTGCGTCTCGGCCTGCGCGCTCTCGACAGAGTCCAGCGCCGCCTCCAGCAGCGCCCGCACCTTGCGCGCCTCGGAGAGGAGGCGCTCCCGCTCGGCGGCGGCCGCGCGTGTCACCGCTCGCGCCTCCGCGTGAGCCTCGGCGAGGATGATCGCCGCCTCGCGCCTCGCCTGGTCCTTCAGCTCGTGAGCAGACTGCTCGGCCGAGACGAGCGTCGTCCGCAGCAGCGTCTCGAGGTCCTGGTGCCGCTCGAGCTCGCCTTCGAGCTGCTCGATGCGATCGGCGAACTCGGCCCGCTCACGCCAGACCTGCTCGAACGATCTCGCGACCTCCTCGATCGCCTCGTCGACAGCGGCGGGACTGTAGCCGCGGAAGCCCCGCCGGAACCGCAGATGGTGGAGCTCCACCGGAGAGATGTTCATCGCGTCCTCCTCATGAGTAGTGGTTGAAGAGCGCGTCGATCACGCGCATCAGCGCGATCAGCGCGAGCATGGCCACTACCGGCGAGAGGTCGAGCGGCCCGAGGGGCGGCAGGATCCGCCTGAAGATCCGCAGGTACGGCTCGCAGACGTCGCGTAGGAAGTCCGTGATCCGCCGCACCCAGATCGAGTACGGCAGCCTCACCCACGACGTCAGCACGTACACGAAGATCAACAGGATGTAGACCCAGAGGAACGTGTCGATCAGCGTGTTTGCCGTCGAGGCAGCGTCCGCAAGCAGCCCAAGCAGCCCAAGGGTGGCCATCAGGCGTGAGTTCGGCTCACCATGCGGGATTCCTGGTCACTTCCGAAGCGCCAACTCAACGGTGTCGGCCAGCGGCACAGACGGCCACGCGGGAAACCCGCGCGGCCTGAGGGCGGCGCCGACAAGCGGCGCCTAGGCCTGGTTGAAAAAGCCGCGCTCGAGGAGGCGCGCGCGCTCTTCGGCCGAGACCTGGACGTTCCTCGGCGTGAGCAGGAAGACCTTGTCGGCGACGCGCTGCATGCCGCCGTCGAGGGCATAGGTGAGGCCGCTCGTGAAGTCGATCAGGCGCTTCGAGAGCTCCTGGTCGGACCCCTGGAGGTTCAGGATCACCGGGATCGCGTCCTTGAACTTGTCCGCGATCTGCTGGGCGTCGTTGAAGCTCCGCGGCACCACGAGGTGCACCTGCACGGACGGGACGGCGCGCATGGGCGCGGCGGCCTCGGGCGGCCGGCGGCTTGCCCGCTGCCGTTGTGTGCTCCGGGGAGGCTCCTCGGCCTCCGGGTCGGTCCAGTCGTCGAACTCCTGCTGGCGGCCCCTGGGGGTGAGCCGCCGCACGTTCGGGCGCTCGCTGTAGGTGCGCTCGAGATCCTCCTCGGTCAGATAGCCGTCCTCGTCCCATTCGTCCTCTTCCTCGGCGATCCCGAAGTAGACGAGCGTACGGCTCCAGACGTCCGCAAAGCCCATGACTGGGCGGATGTTAGTTGCTACCTCGGCGGGAGGTCGCCTCAGCGCCCGTACAACACGGAGCCCAGCCGCACCATCGTGGCGCCCTCGTCGGCGGCCACGCGGTAGTCCTGGCTCGTCCCCATCGAGAGCTCGCGCAGGCCGTGGCGCTCTCCGAGCTCGCGCAGCCGCCGGAAGTAGGAGCGCGAATCCTCGGGGTCGGTCGCGGCCGGAGGCATCGTCATCAGCCCGACCACGTTGTCGTAGAGGCTCAGCAAGTCCTCCAGCTCTTTCTCCGGGACGCCTGACTTCGTCTCCTCGCCCGAGAGGTTGACCTCGACGAGCGCGGGAATGGTCAGGCGCTTCGCCGCCGACTCGCTCGCGAGCGAGTGGCAGAGCTCGCACAGCTCGTTGACGGTCTTCGCCTTGCGGCTCTGCAGGTGGCCGATGAAGTGCCAGCGGAACGTGTTGCCATAGCGGGCGTGTTTGGCCTCGAGGTCCTGGGCGCGGTTCTCGCCCACGACCTCGATCCCGGCCTCGGCCAGCGTCCCTAGCTCGTCCGCGCCGACGTACTTCGTCGCGGCGACGATCGTCACCTCGGGACCGAGCTCTTCACGGATCCGTTCATAGCTCGCGCGGACGTGGTCAGGCGATAATTCCAAGGACCCCCTGCCGTCCGGTGATGCCGCCGTCACGGCGGTGGGAGAAGAACCGCGACGGGTCGCAGGAGGTGCAGAGGTCGATCCGGTCGACACGCACGCAGCCCGCCGCGCGCAGGGCCCGCTCCGCCGCCGTCCAGAGGTCGAGCATGCCGTCCCGTTGCAGCCCGAAGCCGAAAGCCCTGCGGAACGGGTCGGCGACCTCCTCCCCTACCTCGTAGCAGCACGGGCCGATCCCGGGGCCGATCACGGCGGCCACGGAGCCGCCGAGTGTCGACACCCCGGCATCGGCGATCCCGCCGAGCAGGCCGCGCCACCCGGCGTGGAGCACGGCGAGCGCCGGCTCGGAGCCGTTCGCGCGCGCGAGCGCGATCGGAAGGCAGTCCGCGGCGAGCGCCAGCAGCGGCAGGCCCCGCTCCTCGGTCCAGAGGCCGTCACCCCTCTCGCCCCGCGAGCCCGCGCGAGCCCGCAGGACGTCGGCGGAGTGGTGCTGGTAGTTCATGGTCAGCGCGTCCGGGTCGGCGCCGACCTCTGCGCACAGCCGGCGGCGGTTCTCGTCGACCCGCTCGGGCTCGTCGGCGGTGGCGCGGCCGAGGTTCAGCGACGCGAACGGTCCTTCGCTAACCCCGCCCCGTCGCGTCGAGAAGACGACCTCGTAGGGGCCGGGCGCCGTCTCCCAGCGGATCGTCACTGCGCGATCAGCTCCCGCGCGGCCTCGAGCTCCGAGTCGCGGCCGTCGAGCTCGCCGTTCAGCTTCCGGCGCCGCAGCTCTGCGAGCACCTCCCCCACGCGCGGCGACTCCGAGAGCCCGAGCTCGGCCAGGTCGGCGCCGCTGACCTCGAGGCGCACGCTTCGCAGCCGCTCGAAGTACGCGTGCAGCGGGGCGAGGTCGGCAAGCGCAAGCGCGAACAGCGGCGCATCGGGCGCGTACGGATCGGCGAGCGCGACCACGTCGGCGGGCTCGGCGCCGTCCCGAAGCCGCTCCACGAGCCGCGGGCCCACGGTGACGGCGGCCGCGATCGCCTCGGCTTCGCGCCGCCGCACCTTCAGCCGCTGGAGCCAGTCGTACGCCTCGTCCGGCGGCAGCCGGCGCGCGAGCACGGCCAGCCCGAGCCGCCACGACGGGATCGCCAGGCCGTAGCGGTCGCGCAACTCGGTCAGGCGGCGCAGGAGCTCGACCGCCTCCCGGTCCGCGGCCAGGTGGGGATGGATCGCGTGGTCGGCGCCCAGCTCGCCGAGACGCAGGATCGAGTGCTCGACGTCGCCCTCCTCGAGCAGCGCCACCAGCTCGTCCCTCAGGCGCGCCGAGGAGAGGTCGCCGACGAGGCCCATCTCGATCGTGCCGCGGGCCAGACGCAGCGTGTGGTCGTCCATCCGGAAGCCGTAGCGGTTCTCGTAGCGGATCGCGCGGAAGATGCGGGTCGGGTCGTCGATGAACGACAGGTTGTGCAGAACGCGGATCGTCCTCGCGTCGAGGTCTCGCCGGCCGCCGAAGGGGTCCACGAGCCGGCCGAGGTCGGCCCCCTTGAGCGAGACCGCCATCGCGTTGATCGTGAAGTCCCGGCGGAAGAGGTCCTCGCGGATCGAGGCGTGCTCGACCGTCGGCAGGGCGGCCGGGGCGTCGTAGAACTCGGTGCGCGCCGTCACCACGTCGATGCGTTCGCCCTCGCCGTAGATCACCACCGCCGTGCCGAACTTCTCGTGCGGGCGGACACGGCCGCCGAGGGTGTCTGCGAGCGCCTGTGCGAGCGCGATCGCGTCTCCCTCGACGGCGATGTCGACGTCGAAGCCGCGCTCCCCGAGCAGGATGTCGCGGACGGTGCCGCCTACGAGGTAGACGCCCTCGAACGGCTCGGAGACCGCGGCCACCGCTTCGAAGACCGGTTGCAGCCGCTCGAGCCGCCCGAGCTCCTTCGTGAGCATCGGGCCCGGGCGCTCGGCAGGCAACGCATGCTGCCCGAGCGCGCGGAGCACGTCGCCTCGTGTGACCACGCCGACAACACTCCCGTCCCGGAGGACGGCGACGCGCTCGCCGCCGCCGGCCAGCAGGCGCTGGAGCTCGGCGAGCGGCGTCTTCTCCTCGCAGGACGTGACGCGTGCACTCATGATCCCCTTCACCGGAGCGTGGGAGAGGCCGTGGGCCACCGCCCGGTCGAGGTCCTCGCGCCCGACGACGCCCTCGAGCCGCTCGCCCTCGGCGACGAGGATCCCGCTCTGGGCGTAGCGCTGGCACGCGACGAGGGCGCGGGCGACGGTCTCGTCCGGCGGGACGGTGCGGGCGGGAGTGGACATGATCTGGCCCGCGGTGACGGGCTCGCGCACTGCGTCGGGGAGCCCCGCGAGGAGCTTCTGGAGGGCTTCTTCCACGCCTCCCCGGTAGATGGCCGAGGCCGCCTGCGGGTGCCCGCCGCCGCCGAGGGTCGAGGCGATCGACGAGGCGTCCAGCTCCGGCGTCCGGCTACGGGCGACGCAGAAGACCCGCCCGTCCATCTCGACCAAGAGCACGAGCGCCTTCGTGTCGGTGAGGTCGACGACCTTGTGGGCGAGGTTGGAGATGCCGTCGACGTAGCGCGGCCAGGAGACCGCGGCGACGAGCACCTCGAGCCCGGCGAGCTCACGCGGTTCGAGACGGTCGAGCACCGCGCTCAGCAGCTCTCGCTCGTCCTCGGTCAGCGGCGAATGGAGGAACTCGGCAAGCAGCTCCTGCTGCGCCCCGTGACGGAGGCACCACGCGAGCGCCTCGGCGTCGCGCTGGGTCGCCGTTGGATATGTGAGCGAGCCCGTGTCCTCGTGGATGCCGAGCGCAAAGGCGGTCGCCTCGACCGGCGTGACGGCGAGCTCGCGCTCGGCGAGGACGCCTACGAGGGTCGTCGTCAGGGCTCCGTCGTCCGAGGCGAACACGTGCTCGGGGCTCGCCCATCTCGGCGGCTCGCCCGCGTGGTGGTCGAAGACGATCTTCTCGACCATCGGGTCGAGCGCCACGGGCTCGAGCTCCCCGAGCCGGCTCGCATGGGCCGTCTCGACGACGACCAGGCGCTGGATCGCGTCCTGCTCGAGGCGTGCGGCGTCGACGAGCCCGAGCTCGTCCGCGTGCAGGCGGTAGAACTCGCGCACGTTGCGATTCAGCGAGCCCGCGAGGCAGGCCACGGCCTCGGGGTAGAGGCGTCGTGCGGCCAGCATCGCCGCGAACGCGTCGAAGTCGGTGTTCCCGTGGGTAGCAATGACGGTCTCGGCCCTCATGCGCCCCATTTTGCCCTCGACCTTCCCGAAAGCGGTGCAACTTCGGCGCAATCCCGTGACACAGCGTGCGCTTTTCGCGACTACGCTCGCCTCGGGGAGGAGGCCGGGCGAACCGTAGTAAGACCACCTTTCGCCGGGTGCGCGGGAATCAGCACGCTCCATCGGTCGCCGGAGCCGGGCCTTGCCCGCGGGTTCCCCCGCGCTACTCGGCGGCCAGGGCGATTGCCTCGATCTCGACCTTCGCCCCCGAAGGAAGCGCCGAGACCTCCATCGTCGCGCGCGCGGGAGGCCGGTCGCCGACGTGTCGCGCGTAGACCTCGTTCATCGCGGCGAAGTCGTCCAGGTCGGCGAGGTAGACGGTCGTCTTCACGAGCCTGTCGAGCCCGCTGCCCGCCTCCTGGAGGATCGCCCGTAGGTTCGCGAACACCTGCTCGGTCTGCTCCTCGATCCCGGGGCCCACCATCTCCGCGTGGTCCGGACGCAACGCCAGCTGGCCCGAGACGAAGACGAGCCCACCGGCACGGATCGCCTGGGAGTACGGCGCCCCCTGGAACGGCGCGGGCGCCTCCTCGGTTCGAACGACGGCCTTGTCCGGCATCAGTCCTCCCTCCGCCGCTTCCGGCAGCTCTGCGCCAGTGCCACCCCCAGCGCCTTGAAGATCGCCTCGAGCACGTGCTCCGGGTCCGAGCCCTCGATCAGCCGCACGTGCAGCGTGAGCCCCGCGCCCTCCGCGAGCTCACGCAGGAAGGTCGCCACGATGTCGCGCGCCAGACCCGCGACACGCGCGTCGCTGAGGTCGACGTTCGACACGACGAGCGGCCGGCCCGAGGCCTCGACGACCACATGGGCGAGCGCCTCGTCGGCCGGGACGACGGCCGAGCCGTGGCGGCGACTGCCTTCCGCCCGCAGCGAATCCGAGAGGGCCCGTCCGAGCGCGCGCCCGGCCGCGGCGACCTCCGCCTCCGCATCGCCGGGAGCGATCTCCAGCGCGAGGTCGAACGAGCCGTACTGCGCGAGCAGCCCCAGCAGGTGGTCGAGCACCGGCACACCCGTGGCGACGCTTGCCTCCCCGCTCCCGACTACGTCGATCCGCGCGTGGAGCCTCCCCGCCTCGTCGGCCTGGCCCAGCCGTCGAGCCATCAGATCTCGTTTCGCTCGATGCGGGCGCCGAGCGAGCGGAGTCGCTCGTCGATCCGCTCGTAGCCGCGGTCGATCTCGCCGATGTTGCCGATCGTCGACGTCCCCTCCGCGCAGAGGGCAGCCAGCAGCATCGCCATCCCGGCCCGGATGTCGGGGCTCGACATCTGCTGCGCGTAGAGCTTGGCCGGACCGGTCACGACGACCCGGTGCG
This sequence comes from Actinomycetota bacterium, assembly GCA_046726435.1. GTDB lineage: Bacteria > Actinomycetota > Thermoleophilia > Gaiellales > Gaiellaceae > AC-32. Next base: position 4,196 of record JBKPAM010000184.1, on the reverse strand, counting down.
GGTCGCACAGAATGATGCGCGCGCCCATCGAGACGAGCTTGTCGACGAAGAACAGGCGGCTCTCGAACATCTTCTCGAAGAGCAGGACGGTTCCCCGGGCCTGGGTCGCCACGATGACGGCGATCGAGGTGAGGTCGGCGGGGAAGGCCGGCCAGGGCCCGTCCTCGACCTTGGGAATCTGCCCGCCGAGGTCGTCTCGGATCACGAGCTCCTGGTTCGGCGGGACCCGCAGACTCGTCCCCTCGACGTCGACGTGGACGCCGAGCCGCTCGAACGTCGCCAGGATGATGTCGAGGTCGTTCGGCTCGATCCTGTCGATGGTCATATCGCCACCCGTCACGGCCGCGAGGCCGATGAAGCTCCCGACCTCGATGTGCTCCGGCCCGATGCGCCATTCTCCCCCGGCGAGGCGCTCCACGCCGCGGATCCGCAGCACGTTCGACTCGATGCCCTCGATCTCGGCGCCGAGCGAGACGAGGAAGCGGCAGAGGTCCTGGATGTGCGGCTCGCAGGCGGCGTTGCCGATCACGGTCTCTCCCGGCGCCAGCGATGCGGCCATGACCGCGTTCTCGGTCGCCATCACGCTCGCCTCGTCGAGGAAGATGTGCTTGCCGCGCAGGCCGCCCGTGCGTAGCTCGAACCGGGCGCCGATGTCGATCTCCGCGCCCAGCTCGGCGAACGCGTGGATGTGCGGGTCGAGCCGGCGCCGGCCTATGACGTCGCCGCCGGGCGGCGGGACGCTGGCGCGGCCGAGCCTGGCGAGCAGCGGCCCGGCGAGCAGGAACGACGCACGGATTTGCCTCGCCAGCTCGGCATCCAGCTCGTGCGAGGAGACACCGGCGGCTTGCACGCGCACCTCGTTCTCACCGGTCCACTCGGCGTCGGCTCCGAGCGCGGAGATGAGCGCGATCATCGTCTCCACGTCCCGGATCCTCGGCACGTTGTGGAGCACCACCGGCTCGTCCGTCAGCAGGCAGGCGGAAAGGATCGGCAGCGCCCCGTTCTTGTTGCCGGCGGTCGTGATGCGGCCGCTCAGGGGCTGCCCGCCCTCGATTACGAAGGACTCGGCCAGCGCGTCCGTGACGGCGGTCTGGGCCATACGGAGGGGCTATCCTAGCGCCGCCGTTGGAGCCCACTCGAGACCACGCCTGGGAGACGCTGAACCGCTACACGAAGAGCGAGGCGCTGCTGCGCCACGCGCTCGCGGTCGAGGCGGCGGTGGGCGCCTACGCGGTGCGGTTCAGCGAGGACGAGGAGCTCTGGCGCGCGACCGCGCTCCTGCACGACTTCGACTACGAGATCCACCCGACGCTGGACGAGCACCCGCAGAACGGCGCCCCGATCCTGCGGGACGAGGGATGGCCCGACGAGGTCGTCGACGGCGTCCTCTCCCACGCCTCGCACCTGCATCTGCCGCGCGACACGCCGCTGAAGAAGACGCTGTTCGCCTGCGACGAGCTCGCCGGGTTCATCCACGCATGCGGGCTCGTCCGTCCCGACGGAATCGAGACGCTGGAGCCGCGCTCGGTGAAGAAGAAGCTGAAGCAGCCGTCCTTCGCGGCGGGGGTGAACCGGGAGGACGTCTACGAGGGCGCCGAGGAGCTCGGGGTCGACCTTGACGAGCACATCGCGTTCGTTGTCGGGGCGATGCGTCCGATTGCTGCCGAGCTCGGGCTGCGAATGGGTTCTTAGAGGGCGGCGACTAGGCGCTCGAGGTCCTCGTCGCTCGTCCACCAGCCGCACGAGACCCTGATCCACCCGAGCCCGGGGATGTCGCGGACGACGATCCCCTGGTCGTAAAGCCGTTTGACGAGCTCGGCAGAGTCGCTCTCGGCGCGGAAGGTCACCAGGGTGCCCTGGCCGGGCGCGGTCACGACCTCGACCCGCTCCTCGAGCAGCTCGCGGCAGCGCGCCGCCGCCTCGGCTGCCCGCTCAAAGCGCCACTCGGGCGCGAGGTCGAGCGCCGCGTCGAGCCCCGCGAGCGACGGCACAGGCGTCCAGTTGGAGTCGTACCGCGCAGCCCCGGGCCGCGGCATGAAGTCCCCCGTCGGCTCGTACCGCTCCTGCGAGAGGTAGCTGGGCGCAGTGACCGGCAGGGACTCGGGCTCCCGGACCACGAGGCCGCCGGTGGCGTCGGGGCCGCAGAGCCACTTCTGGCACGAGAAGGCGTAGTAGTCGACCCGTGAGGCCTCGACCGGGATTGCGCCGGCCGACTGGGCGCCGTCGACGAGCACCGGCAGTCCCGTCGCCACCCTCAGGTCCTCGACGGGGAAGCGGTTGCCGGTCATCCAGCACACGTGCGAGAGCGCGATCAGACGCGTGCGCGGGGTCACCTCAGCGCGTATGACCGCGAGCGATTCCTCAGGCGGGAGCTCGCGCACCTGCGCAAACCGCACCCGGGCTGGCGAGGCGGCGACCGCGCCGAGCAGGCCGAAGTGCTCGCCGTCGGTGGTGACGACCTCGTCCTCCGCGGCGAGCCCGAGGCCGGCGAGCACGATGTTGCACCCGTTCGTGGTCGAGGTGGCAAGCGAGAGCTTCTCCGGCCCGACGCCCACGGTCGCGGCCAGCTTCGCCCGCACCCGGTCACGCAGCCCGAGTGCGCGGTCGAAGTACTCGGGCCCGCCGCGGCCTCGCTCCAGGTCGGCTCGCTCCTGGGCGGTCATCGCCTCGACCGTCGCAGAGGCCAGCGGCCCGTTGGTGCCCGCGTTCAGGTAGGCGCAGCGGTCGAAGACCGGAAACTGGGCGCGGGCTTCCTCGAAGGTCACTCGATCGTCACCTCCAGCGGAGAGTGGTCGGAAAGGAGGCGTCCGTTCAGTCGTCGCCGCTCCTCCGGCCACGACTTCGGCTCGCCGGACCACGCGCCCCGCACGAGGATCTGGTCGATGCCTCCGATCGGCGCCGAGAACCCCCACTCCGGCCCGGCCAGCTGCTCGAGCACGTCCGATTCCCACGGCCGCACGTTGAAGTCGCCCGCGAGCACGAGCACGTCGGTCGGCGCCGCGAAGGTGTCCGCGAAGGTCGCCGCACGAAGAAGCTCCGCATCGCGGATCCGTGCATCGCGCACGTTCGAGATGTGGAGGGTCGCGACGGTGAGCGCTTCGGTCCGGACCGCGTGGCAGACCCGCCGCTCGTTCGCCCAGCGGAGCCGCGCCAGGCGGTCGAGGGCGAGCTCTCGCGCCACCAGCCGCCGCACGCGTAGTGGGTTGAGCACGATCGAGTCGGAGGACAAAGCGCGCAGCCCGGGCCGTAGCAGGATCGCGTTCGCCTGCCCGGTGACCACGGAACGGAAGAGCCCGTGGTGGCGCTGCGTGACCGTGCGCCCGAGCTCGGCGCTCCTCAGGCGCGGCCGCGCGGCGACGGCGCCGAACGCCTGCATCCCACTCCAGTCGCCGAGCCGCCGCAGCGCCCACACGGGCAGCTCCTGCAGGCAGAGGACGTCAGGCTTGTCGTCGCTTGCGAGCCGAACCATCTCCTCGAGGTGCGCGCGCCGACCGGGCGGGCTCGCATTGCCGTGAAAGACGTTCCATGTGCGCACGAGCAGGCTCACGAGCCGGACTAGTCTAGAAGTGTGTTACGGAGGCGCCGCTTCGCCGATGTGATCTCGCGGCAGCTCGACCTCTTCGTCCGCGACCAGCTCGAGCTGCTCCGGGCCTGCGACCGGGCCGAGCTCGCCTACGACCGCGCCGAGCGGGGCGAGGCCGAGGAGCGCTACGGCGACTACCAGGAGCTCGTCGAGACGGGCACCGAGATCCTCGCCGACCTGCGCGACAACTTTGCGTCGACCCTCGACGAGGCGTCGGCGGAGGAGTACGAGGCCGCCTTCAACCGGGCGGTCGCGAAGAAGCTCCCGCGCTTCGGGCTCGAGATCGAGAACACCTGAGGGCGACGGTGATCGAGCGATCGAAGCGGCCGGTCGCATCCGACCGGATCGCGGAGCTCGCCCGGCGAGCGCTCGACGCCTCGACCCTCTGCGCCATCGCGACGGTGGCGCGCGGAGCGCGCGCTCACGTGAACACCGCGTACTTCGCCTGGAGCCACGAGCTCGACCTCGTCTGGCTGTCGGAGCCGCGCGCGGGACACTCGCGCAACATCCGCGCGAATCCCAGGGTGGCCGTCGCCGTCTACGACTCGGGACAGGCCTGGGGTGAGCAAGACCGCGGCATCCAGCTCTTCGGAGCGGCGCGCGAGATCGGCAC
>JBKPAM010000183.1:0-4213 GCA_046726435.1 Actinomycetota bacterium | reverse complement strand
TACACGGCAAGCGCGCCGCTCCCCAAGCACGTCGACGAGCTGATGCTCGCCGGCTTCCTGCGCGGCGAGCCGGTCGAGCTCGTGCCGGCGAAGACCGTCGACCTCGAGGTGCCCGCGAACGCCGAGATCGTCCTGGAGGGGACGATCACCAAGGACGAGCTCGCCGACGAGGGGCCGTTCGGCGACCACACCGGCTACTACACGCCGCCCGAGCCGTTCCCGGTCTTCCGTGTTACGGCGATCACGATGCGGCGGGACGCGATCTACCCCTCGATCGTCGTTGGCAAGCCGCCCCAGGAGGACGCCTGGCTCGGCAAGGCGACGGAGCGGATCTTCCTGCCGGCGATCCGAATGAGCGTCCCCGAGATCGTCGACTACGACCTTCCGGTCGCGGGCGCCTTCCACAACTGCTGCATCGTCTCGATCCGCAAGAGCTACCCGGGGCAGGCGCAGAAGGTGATGCACGCGATCTGGGGGCTCGGCCTCCTGAGCCTGACCAAGGCTGTGGTGGTGGTCGACGAATGGGTTGACGTGCACGACTACGAGGAGGTCTTCTTCCGAGTGGCCGCGAACGTCGATCCCAAGCGCGACGTGCTGGTCAGCGAAGGCCCGCTCGACCACCTCGACCATGCGCCGACGCTGCAGTTCTACGGGGGCAAGCTCGGGATCGACGCGACGCACAAGAGCCCGGCCGAGGGCGCGCGGGAGTGGCCGGAGGAGATCGCGATGAGCGACGAGGTGAAACGCCTCGTGGACGAGCGGTGGGGCGAGTACGGCCTCGAGCCCGCCACGGGCTCCCTGGACGGCGAAAAGGGGAGTGTGCGCCGTCTGTTACGTCGTTGACGCGGCCAACCTGCAACGATTGAATGGCCGCCGGATAGAAAGAAAGCGGAGCGCTTGGACAACCACCCCGGGGACGATCGACCGCAGCTTCCATCGCCCAGCCTCTGGCCGGTCGGCTTCGCCGTCGGGATCGTCTGCCTGCTCGTCGGGCTGATCGTCAGCTGGGAGGTCGCGGCCGTGGGCGCCGGCCTTGCGCTCATCTTCGGCTTCCTCTGGGCGCGCGAGGTCGCGACGGGCCGGCCCCAGGTTGCCGGCCCCCCGCCGGCGGAGCCTCCGCCCGACGGAGCGCCGATCCCCGCTCAGGAAGGCGGGCCGGCGATGCCTCCACCCGAGCCGGGAGAGCGGTTTCCCCGCAGCAAGTTCCTCGAGGGCGCCACCCTCGGCATCGGCGCCATCATCGGCGCGATCGCGACGCTCCCCGCCCTCGGCCTCGCCCTCGTCCCCGGCTTCGTGAAGCAGAAGGGGCACGACGTCGACCTTGGCCCGATCAGTGACTACCCGGAGAACAAGTGGAACGTCGTCACCTTCACCCAGGACCCGGCGGAGGGTGAGATCTCCCGGCGGACGGCCTACGTGCGCAACAACGGGCTGCTGAACGGCAAGCCGAGCTTCACGATCATCTCGAACCGCTGCGCGCACCTCGGTTGCCCGGTGCAGCCGGGCGGGCCGATCTTCCCGAAGCAGGACAAGAAGCTGAAGACGGCCAACGGCGAGGTGCTGGTGACGCCGGCTTTGCCCGCCGCCGGCTTCATCTGCCCGTGCCACGGCGGCTCGTACGACCAGGAGGGCAACCGCATCGCCGGCCCGCCGGTGCGCGCGCTCGACCGGTTCGAGTTCTCCATCGTCAACGGGCGCCTGATCCTCGGCAGCAGGTACAGCGTCGCCAAGGTGTCGGGCTCGGGGAAGAACGCCGAGATCGTTCGCTACAAGACCGCTGGGCCGGGGCAGCACGTCGACGGCCCCGAGGCCTGGCTCTACCCGCTGCAGCCGCCGAGCTGATGCCGCGCAAGCGCTCAGCCATGGACACCGCGCTGTACCCGCTCGACTGGCTCGAGGAGCGCTCCGGCATCGTCGGCGGCGTCCGCTACTTCCTCTTCCGCAAGGTCCCGGGCGACACGGGCTGGTGGCACACGCTCGGCTCGGCGACGCTGACGGCCTTCCTCGTCCAGCTCGTCACCGGCGTGATCCTGGCGATGTACTACAAGCCGGACCCGAACTCGGCGCACGCTTCCATCCAGCACATCACGAACGACGTCTGGGGCGGCTGGCTCGTCCGCGGCATGCACAAATGGGGTGCGAGCGTCTTCATCATTCTCTTGTTCATGCACATGGGGCGCGTGTTCCTGTTCGGCGCCTACAAGTACCCGCGCGAGCTGAACTGGATCGTCGGGGTGCTGCTGCTCGCCACGGCCCTGTTCGAGGGCCTCACCGGCTACCTGCTCCCGTTCGACCAGACGTCCTACTGGGCGACGGTGGTGGCGATCAACATCAACGGGACGGCGCCGTTCGTCGGCCCCTACCTCGCGCAGGTCCTACGCGGAGGTGCCGAGATCGGTCCCGACGTGCTCGCCCGCTTCTACTCGCTGCACATGCTGCTCGTGCCAGGTGCGCTGATCGCGCTGATCGGGCTCCACCTCTACCTCGTCGTCCGGCTGGGCGTGACCTCGCCGCCGTGGTCGAAGGAGGCCGCGGGGCAGGAGCCCCCGCCCGAGCCTCCGCCGTCCCGCACGGGGCTCGTCCAGCCCGCGCCGCGCGCGGCGGGAGTCCGCAGGAGGCCCTCGGAATGAGCGCTGTCGACGAAAGGCGCGCCGAGTTCCAGCGCTACAAGCAGGACGTCAAGTCGCGCGGGAAGCCGTTCTACCCGTACGCGATGTTCCACGACACGGTGATGAGCCTGTTCGTCGTCTGCGTGATCGTCGGGCTGGCCGTCATCTGGAAGTACAAGTTCTTCGGTGAAGCCCTGGGGCCGCTGCTCGGCCCGAAGGCCAACCCGGGAACGATCTCGTTCGTCCCGCGGCCCGACTGGTACTTCTACTTCCTCTTCTACCTGCTGCGGATCTTCAAGTGGCCGGAGTCGGTGATCCTCGCCACGGTCGGGATTCCGACCATCGCGCTGCTGCTGCTCCTGGCGATCCCGTTCGTGGACGTACGCCGCGAGCGCCGGCTCTCGCGCCGGCCGGTGGCCGTCGTGGCGGCGGTGCTGACGATCATCACGCTGGGCGTCCTCACGTACAAGGGCGCAACGGCGAAGGAGGCGATCCCGTCCGAGGTGGCGGTCGAGATCCCGAGCTGGGCGCAGAAACAGGGCTTCGCCGGCAACCAGGAGGCGATCGCCGGCGCGCACCTGTTCGCCGAGTCCGGCTGCGTCTCGTGCCACACCTATCTCGGGACCGGCTCGTCGAACCTCGGCGCGCCCGACCTGAGCTCCGAGGGCTCCAAGGGCAAGGGCATCCAGTTCCAGATCGACCACCTCAAGTGCCCGAGCTGCGTCAACCCCGGCTCGCCGATGCCGTCCTTCGCCTCGCTCGGCGAGGACAACCTGCACAAGCTCGCCACTTTCCTCGAGGCCTCCAAAGGCTCGAAATAACGGCGTTGTGCGCGTCTTCCTGGGGATAACGGGAGCCTCGGGAGCGCCGTACGCGGCCCGGCTGCTGGAGGCGCTGGCCGGGGCCGGGTGCGAGATCGGGGTCTGCGCCTCTCGCGCGGGGGTCGAGGTGCTCGCGACCGAGCTCTACGGCGACGCGCGGCTCTCGACTGACGAGACCCTCGCGCGGCTGACCGAGCCGGTGCGCGGAGCGGTCACGCTCTACGACGAGCGCGACTGGCACGCGCCGTACGCGAGCGGCTCGGCGAAGGTCGACGCCTACGTGATCTGCCCGTGCTCGATGGGGACGCTGGGGACGATCGCCTCGGGAGCGATGTCGAACCTGATCCAGCGGGCTGCGAGCGTCGCGTTGAAGGAGGGTCGGAAGCTCGTGCTGTGCCCGCGCGAGACGCCGCTCTCGCTGATCCATTTGGAGAATATGCTGCGCGTGCGGCAGGCGGGAGCCGTCGTGCTCTTCCTCGCCCCAGGCTTCTACGCCGGGGCGGGGTCGGTCGACGACCTCGTCGACTTCGTGGTAGCGCGCTGCCTCGACCAGCTGGGGCTCGAGCACGAGTTAGTACGGCGCTGGGGAGAAGGCTTGTGAGCACGCTACGCGTTCGGCAGGAACCCCAAGCCGTTCCGGTCGGCCGCCGCGAGCGAGCCCGCCCGCATTGGAGACACCGGGCTTGAGCGTCGAGACAGGCAGGCTCGCGCCGGACGCGGTGCGGACGATGTTCGACCGCATCTCGCCGGTCTACGACGCCATGAACCGGACGATGACGATGG
>JBKPAM010000182.1:0-4731 GCA_046726435.1 Actinomycetota bacterium | reverse complement strand
TCTGCCTCGACGCGGACGGCTGCATCTGGGCCTCCAGCGCGAACATGGCGAACGACTGCGCCCGTATCCGCGAGGGCGGTGAAGTGCTCGAACGGATCGATCTCGGCCGCCCCTGCTTCGCGACCATGCTCGGCGGCCCCGGCCGTCGGACACTGTTCATGCTCACGGCGGACTGGCGCGGCACCGGGGGAGTCGAAGAGGTCATCAAGGCGAGGACGGGACAGGTGCTCGTCGTCGACGCGCCCGCGCCCGGCGTCGGGTGGCCGTAACCGTTCGAGCTCAGGCCCGCTTCTCTTTAGCCGCGCTGCCGTGTCCGAGCCTGGCCGCGCTGGCGCGGCGCAATATGCTCGGCGAGAGATGGCTCGTCACACTGTCGGTCCGCGCCGCACCGAATCGCTGCGGACGTACGTTCGCGCGACGCGGATCATCGGCGGCCTCAGTGTGCTCGTCCTTTCCGGGGCGATCGCCTGGGACCTCGCCAACGACGGGTTCTGGTCGCGTCACGCGCTCTTCACGAGCCTCGTCGCGAGCTTGATCGTCGTCGCGGTGACCGCGGCTGTGCTCAACGAAGTGCTCGAGCGCCGGCAGCGCGAGCGCTGGTCCGTGCTCGCGCAGTACGCATTGTTCGAGTTCGTCCGCACGGCTCGTCTCGTGTGGAGCGGTCTGCTCGAGCTCGCCGGTCTTGTTCCGGACGGTGAGCTCGGGGACGAGGCGCTCGCGGCCGGCTCCGAGGCGGTGCGCGACACGCCGCGTCTCGCCGCGGCGATGGACGAGATGCTCGCGAGCGCTGACCGCCGCGAACAGCTCCACCGCCTGATAGCGGCTCTGCTCGGTCACGGCCAGGAGGTGCTCGGACGCTGGGCCGGCGTGACGGTCAACTCGAGCACGTATGCGGAGATCGTCGATCGCCACGTCGAGCTCTACAGTCGTCTGTACTGGTGGGGCAGCGTGCTCGATGAGTCGCAGCCACTCGAGGAGCACCTGAGTCGGCCGAGGCTGAGCCGTGTCAGCCCGGCGACTCAGGCCGTGGGGCCAGTCGAGGACGAGTGGCTACGGGACAATCTCGTAGCTATTGCCCAGCTCGCTGAGTCGCTCGATCGAGGCTCGTTCGAACTCGCGATGCGGATCGTCCCGCTCGACTGGTGGGCTACGCAGCTGCCTGACCGACCGTCGACGGCTGAAAATCTGCGGACCTAGTCGCCCACCGGAGCGGGGTCTGTACTCGCCCCGTAATACGCGCGTTGGGCGCCGCTGACCGAGGCTGGCGACGAGCAGGGGCCCGCGGCTGTAGCGCTACTGACCTGCTTTCAACTCCGGCTGGGCGCCCGAGCTCGACCATCACGCGCCAGAATCGGCGGCGCCCGTTTGCGCGAGGATTGCGTGTGCGATGGGCTCCCAGTCGGCTCGATCGACCCCGTGCCCGGCTCCCTCGAGTGTCAGCAGTCTCGCTCCGGGGATCTCCTCGGCCAACGCTCGTCCGTGCGCGAGCGGGAACATCGGATCGGCGGTGCCATGAATCACGAGCGTTGGCACCGCGATCGACGAGATCGGCTCGGACGGAACGTCGCCCTCCGGGGTCAGGCTGTGGTTCTCAGAGGCGGCGATGTCACGCGCGCGCTCGACATCGGGGCCGACGAGCTTGCGCCAGGCCGCCTCGTCGAAGGGACGCACGCCTCCCGCGAGCATGCGCTCGTAGGCGACCAGGTAGTCGATCACCGACGCTCGATCCGACCAGTCCACGTGAGTCGAGGCAGAAAGTCGTTGAAGCGCTCTGTCGCCGAGGGAAGGCTACGTGCTTGCTGAGGTGCCGGCGGGCTCGGCCGTGCGAGACTGATCCTTGGCTGAGACACGCGGAAGATCTGCTCGCGCTATTCGTTCCGATACGGTGCATAACGAGGCGCGACCCTGGGGGAAACGAATGCCGATCATCAGACGCGATCAGCTGCCCTGGAGCGAGATCGCCCACGAACTCGTCGGAGCCGAGCACGGGCTCGATGTCACGCTCCTCTTTGTCGAGGCAGAGCCGGGGCGCGGCCCCGCGCTGCACCGGCATCCCTACGCCGAGGTGATCATCGTCCAAGAGGGAGAGGCGGACGTCACGCTCGACGGAGAGCGGCACGAGGCGCGCCCAGGCGACATCGTTCTCGTGCTTCCCAATCAGGCGCACTCGTTCGTCAATTCGGGCAGCGGGCCACTCCGGCAGATCGACATCCACTTGAGCCCGAGCTTCAGCACCGACTGGCTCGAAGATCGCAATGGGGCGCGAGACGATGATTGAGAAGGAGCCGATCGGCTCGGGCTAGAGCCCGACCCGACGGAGCAGGGGCTCGCCCGCGATCTTCGCGCCGCCGACCGGTTCCTGATGAAAGAGGCAGAGGTAGCGCCGAGGCGCCTCCTCTACTGCGGCGCGAGCCTCGGCTTGTCCGCGGTCGAGCTGGACGCGCTGGGGACGAGCACCGGCCGTCTCAAGGGTGTGGCGTGCGTAACTCCGGTCACGCGCCTCCGTCAGCAGCGAGGCGGGTGCGCAACTCCGCGGTGGGCAGGCCCTGCGTATAAGCCGGCCCGCCGGCTTGATGCTTGCGCCCGCCCTCCGCGAGCGTGCCGGCGTCGACCGGGTCGAAACCGATCTGGTCGATCAGCTCCGCGACGGTTCGCTTCGCCCCCTCGTCGTCGCCCGAGATCGGAATACCAAGCCGCTCCGGATCCCCCGCGGGACGGCCGTCATCGCGCAGGCGCCTCCACTGGATCGCGTTGAAGGCCTTGACCACACGAGCGCCGGGGAAGTGTGCTTGCAGCAGCTCGCTCGAGGTGCTGCGGCCGCTGTCGAGCTCCTCGAAGTGACCGTCTCGCTGCGGGTAGTAGTTGTTCGTGTCGACCACGACCTTGCCCGCGACCGCATCGGTCGGCAGCTCGCGGTAGCGACGGAAGGGGACCGACGCGACGACAACGTCGCCGAACCGCTCCGCCTCCGCGGCGCTCGTTGCCTGCGCTCGTCCGCCAAGCTGCTCGACGAGGCGCGCCAGCGTGTCCGGGCCGCGTGAGTTGCTGACCGCGACCTCGTGGCCGGCGTCGACGAAGAGCTTGGCAAGCGTGCCGCCGATCTGCCCGGCGCCGATAATCCCGATCCTCATTTCACGTCCTCCTTCATTCACCGTGTGGAGCTCAGGAGAGCTTGCGGATACCCGACAGTCTTGACGAAGGCGACCTCGCTGGAGGGGACGGCCTCTTGGCTTCGCCGAGAAGCCGACGCCCGCTGCCGGCAGCCCCTTGAGCTCGTACTCGCCTGCGGCCTCCAGGGGGTCCGCTCGCTCGACAAGGCTTACGACCGGTGCCGAGACAAGCACACTTCGCCGGGTTCGCCCAATGCCCCTGTGGGGGTGACTGCGCGTACGGCAACGCCCCGGATGTCGTCGGCGTCGCGCTCGACCTCGCCCGGTGAACGCCGGCGCGGACCTGGAGGCCGTCCGGTTCGGATCGCTCCCGAGTCGCGGCGGGACAGCGAGTAGCCCGCGCCGCCCCATCGAAAGCTGCTCGCTCAAAGGAAGGAGCACGCCCGCCTCAGTGATGAGCTGGCGTAGCAGCGTCGCGAGCTGCACCGGGTTGTCCATTCGACCTCCTACCAGGCAAGTCGAGCGCATCAGCCACCGCTACACTGGCTACCTACATGTGTCTTTTACCTGTAGGGCGATCGTGAGGCACGGTCGAGTCTCCAGGCGGGCCGTTCGCGTGCGCCGGTGTCTCGCCCCCGGCCGGTACGAGGTCATGGCGAGGGTAGAGCGCTTCGCAGAGCCGGCGGCGCTGCTCCTCCTCCGGGAGCAACCCGCGCACGGTTACGAGCTGCTCGAGCAGCTCCCGGAGCTGACAGGGGAGCGTATGGACATGGGCAACCTCTACCGCTTCCTGCGGCGCCTGGAAGCCGACCAGATCCTCCGCTCGGACTGGGAGGACGACCTCCCCGGCCCGAGCAAGCGGACTTACGAGCTGCAAGAGGACGGACGTGCCCTCCTCGACGAGTGGGCGGTTGCCCTCGGCGAGGCGCGGGAGCGCATCGACGGCTTTCTCACCCGGTACGGCGAGGGGAGGTGAATCCATGTGCCACGAAGGTAGACACCACCACCGCCGCGGCTTCGGCCGGCGGGGCCTGGGCCGGGGCTTCTACAACCGCGATCGCGTGCGCGAGCGGCTGGAGGAGTACCGGCGAGACCTGGAGCAGGAGCTCGCGGACGTCTCCGACCTACTGAAGCGAATCGGCGAGGGCGAACAGGGGCCCGAGGCGACAACGGTCTAGCGGCCGCGCCGCCCGGCACCGCTCCGTGTGGTCGGCGCCGTCATCGGCGCCGCTCGCGGGGTCATTCCTCTCGACTCCGAGGCTGAGATTGTGCCTGCCGGGTTTGCCCGACGACCGTGGTGATGCGTGGGTGCGATAAGTCGGTCTTCCCTGCAAATCAGGTGAATCGAGCGCTACGGACTGAGTTTTCGCACCCCCACGTGTTGTAAGCGCTGAAGCGATCGGAGCCGACAACACCGGCGAAGCCACAGCCATGAAGGCGAGATAGGCGAAAGAAAGCAGCATTGCACCGATGCTCCCATTTGTCCGGCCCGGGGCGCAGACAAGGACGAGCCTTGATCCTCGACCAATCGGGCAGCCGAACAGCTCCTCCATCAGCTCGACCAGTTTGCCGGCGGGAGATGTGGGCGATCCATGAGATCGACAAGGCGATCCTGAACGCT
>JBKPAM010000181.1:0-23508 GCA_046726435.1 Actinomycetota bacterium | reverse complement strand
CACCACGTGCTCGACCAGGTCGAGGAAGGTCTCACCGCCCGAGTGGACGTCGTCGAAGAGGACGGCCAACGGTTGCTCGGCAGCGGCGTGCTCGAGGGTCTTGCGGAACGCCCAGGCGATCTCCTCGGCGGAAGTGGCGGCGGCGCTCGGGCCGAGCAGCGAGGCGATGGCGGCGGCTGCGGCCTCGTCGGTCGGAACGACGTCGAGCTGCTTCAGGACTTCGACCACGGGCCAGTACGTGATCCCTTCGCCGTATGCGAGACAGCGTCCGCGGACGACTGCCGCGTCGAGAGACGCGAGGGCTTCTTCGAGAAGGCGCGACTTCCCAACGCCGGCATCGCCCAGCACGGTCACCAGCTCGCAACGCTGCTCGGCCCGGGCCCGCTCCCATGCCGCTCGAACGAGCGCGAGCTCCCACTCGCGACCCGCGAACAGCGCCTCGTGGCGGCGCTCGGGCGCATCGCGCACACGCAGCAGCCGGTGGGCGGGAACGCGCTCCGCCTTGCCCTTCAACTCGAGCGGCTCGACCGGCTCGATCTCAACCGCCTCGCGAACCAGTGCGAGCGTCGGCTCTCCGAGCAACACCTCGCCCGGCTCTGCCGCCTGCTCGAGGCGCGCGGCGACGTTGACGGCGTCCCCCGTCGCCAGGCGTTCCTCGGTGCCGGTTACGACGATTCCGGTGGTGAGCCCGATGCGCGCCTGCACGCCGAGCTCCGGAAGGGCGTCGCGCATCTCCTCTGCGGCCCGAACCGCGCGCAGCGCGTCGTCCTCGTGCGCCGTCGGCACTCCGAAGACCGCCACCACCGCGTCGCCGATGAACTTCTCGACCGTGCCCTCGTGCCGCTCGACGATCGCCTTCATGCGTTCGAAGTAGCGCGCGAGCAACCCGCGCAGAGCCTCGGGGTCGACCGACTCCCCGAGCTCCGTCGAGCCGGTGAGGTCGCAGAACAGCACGGTGACCGTCTTGCGCTGCACGGGGGGATGATCGCTAGTCGCAGGCGTCCGTGTAGAAGCGGAGGTACTGAGCGAAGTGCGCGTCCCAGTAACGCCCGTCGTGGCTACCGGGCCAGACGTGGAAGCTGACGTTGGCGCCATCGGCTTCTAGCTCGCGGGCGAGCTTCGACGCGTCTGGGCGAAGCTGGTCCCGGTCGCCGATGTCGATCCAGACGGGCGCGTCGTACGGCGAGTGGCTGCGAGCGATCCGGATCAGGTCGTGCCGCTCGAAGTCGGCGGCATTGTCGAACCCGCCCAGAACGTTCTGCGATTCGTTGAGGAGGATTGCGGGCGAGTGGCCTCCGACGGCGCAGAAGCGCTTCGGCTCGATGCGCCCCAGGTCGAGCGCGCCGAAGCCGCCCATCGAGATCCCGCCGATCGCGACGCGCTTGGGGTCGGCGCCGCTGCGCGCGAGGGCAGCCGGGATCGCTTCCCGCAGGACGTACGAGCCCCACGGCCCCTCGGCGCGGTCGTGCCACCAGCCCACGCCGCCTTCGGGGAGGAACACAACCGGTGCGCGGTCGCCCAGGCGGCGGAGCGCCGAGATGAAGGCGGGGCTGAGCATGTCGCTCGGGGCTGCGCCGTAGCCGTGCAGGAAGACGAGCAGCGGCCGCCCCTTGCTGCCCCCGGCGGGCGTGACGAGCTCCTCGTACATCGCTCCGCCCATCAGCTTGCTCTGCAGCGCGAAGTTGGTGACCTTCGGCGGAGGCGCGCGCTTCGGCTGCGATGAGCCGCACCCACAGAGGAACAGCAACGAGGAGGCGAGCAAGGCCGTGACCCCGAACCGCACCCGGCGGATGCTACTCGCGGCGGTACGATCGCCCTCGTGGCGACCGACCGGTGGGCGACGTTCGACTGCTACGGCACGCTGATCGACTGGAACGGCGGGATCCGGGGCGAGCTCGCCCGCGTGTTCGGGGAGGAGCGAGCCGACGCGCTGCTCACGCGTTACCACGTGCTCGAGCGCGAGCTCGAGGTGGACGGGACGCGCTCGTATCGACAGGTTCTGACCGAGGGGATGCGCGGTCTCGGCGCGCCCGCGGCGGAGGAGGACGCCCTCGCGCGCTCGCTCCCGGGGTGGCGGCCGTTCGCCGAGGTGCCGCAGGCGCTCGACGGGGCCCGCTCGCGCGGCTGGAAGCTCGCGATCCTCTCGAACACCGACCGCGACTTCATCGAGGCGTCGATGGAGCAGCTCGGCGTGCCCTTCGAGCTCGCGATCGTCGCCTCGGAAATCGGCTCGTACAAGCCGGCGCTCGGGCACTGGCGCGCCTTCGAGGAGCAGGTGGGAAGGCCGCCCGACGTGCACGTCGCGGCGAGCCTCTTCCACGACGTCGCGCCGGCGAACGAGCTCCAGCTGACGTCGGTATGGGTGAACCGCTTGGGGGAGAAGCGTGATCCCGGAACGCGTAGCGTGCAACCGACGCGCGAGCTGCCAGATCTCTCGCGCCTTGCCGAGACGCTGGAGGAGGTCGCGTGAGCGTCGAGCTGCGTGCCGCATCTCCCGTCGACGCGTCCGCGATCAAGCGTGTCCTCGACGAGCACGCCCTCGCCTCGTTCGGCGAGATCGAGCTGAACGAGGAGGAGATCCGCAGCTGGTTCGAGCTGCCGCGGGTCTGGGTCCAGCTCGCGGAGCGTGACGGCGAGGCGGTGGGCTACCTCGACGTCGCGACCGAGGAGAGCGGCCACATCGCGGTCGACGCGCGCACGCTCGATCCGGAGGTGGCGCGGATGCTCGTCGCCGCTGCCGAGGCGCATGCGCGGGAGACGGTCGACGCGCCGGTCATGCGCGGCTTCGTCCAGGGCGACGAGCCGGAGCTCCGCCAGGCGTACGAGGCGGCTGGCTGGAATCCGATCCGGTACTCCTTCCAGATGCGGATCGAGCTCGACCACGACATCCCGGAGCCCGTCTGGCCGGAGGGGCTAGTCCTGCGCAACGCGCGCGAAGGTGAGGAGGAGCGTGTCTACGAGGCGCACATGGACGCGTTCCAGGACCACTGGGACTTCCGCCGGCACTCGTTCGACGACTGGACGCGCTACTCCACCGGAGGCAACCGCTACGACCTCTCGCTCTGGTGGCTGGTCGAGGACGGTGACGAGCTCGCCGCGCTCTCGCTCAACTCGTGGCACTTCTCGGGCGACCCGCACTTCGGGTGGATCCACGTCCTCGGCGTTCGGCCGCCGTGGCGCAAGCGCGGCCTCGCGACGGCGCTCCTCAGGCACTCGTTCCGCGACTTCCGCGACCGCGGAGCGACCCGGGTCGGCCTCGGCGTCGACGGCGAGAACACGACGGGTGCAGTGCGGCTGTACGAGAAGGTCGGCATGCGCCAGGTCCGCCGCAACGACACCTACGAGAAGGTGCTATGAGCCGTCTCCGCGCCCGCTGCCCGGACTGCCACACGTACACGGCGGTCGCGATCGGGCCAGGCTACGAGTGCCACGCCTGCGGGCGCGAGTTCGCCGCGGGGCTGGTGCGCGTGCCGCGGGCCTGGGGCGAGGGCGGCGAGACGATGGCCGAGGCGGCACGGCTGCCGCTGCCGTACCCCGAGGCGGCCGTGGTCGAGGAGGAGACGCTGGACGAGCAGACCCTCGCCGTGGCGATCGACCTTCCCGAGCGGCCACTCGTGCTGGGCGGCTGCTGCTGTTCGCACATCGGGGCGGTCGAGGCGCTCGCGGCGCGGAACGGCCGGATCGCGCTGGTCTGGTTCGACGCACACGGCGACCTGAACACCCCGGAGACCTCGCCGTCCGGGAACCTCTGGGGGATGCCCCTGCGGATGATCCTCGACTCCGGCGCGGTTGACGCGCAGAACACCGTCCTGCTCGGCGCGCGCAACCTCGATCCGCCGGAGCTCGAGTTCGTGGCCTCGGTCCCCCTGCGGACAGACCCGGGCGAGCTCGGGCAGGCGCTCGAGGGAACGGACGGCGCCTACGTGGCGGTGGACGTCGACGCGTTCGACCCGGCTGAGCTTCACGCGTTCATGCCCGAGCCCGGCGGACTGAAGCTCGACGAGGTCGAGACGCTGCTCCAGCGGGTGCGGGAGCACGCCTCGGTGCTCGGCGCGGGGTTCAGCGGGCTCGCCGCCGAGCCTGCCAACGTGGACCCGCTGACCCGACTGACGCGCGCCTTGGGCTTGTAACTCCCACGCGAGGTCACAGGTCTAAACTCGCGTAGCCCGTGTCCGAGCGGATCGACGTCTCCATCGAGCACAAGCACGCGCCGGAGGACGGTGCGCGTCCGCATCCGAACACGTGTCCTAGGTGCGGCTCGCACTACCGCGAGGACGAGCTCGCGGAGCACCTCAACGTCTGCCCGCACTGCGGCCACCACTTCCCCCTTCACGCCCACGAGCGGATCCGCCAGCTGAGCGACCCGGGCAGCTTCGTCGAGGAGGCGGCCGAGCTGCGCTCCGACGACCCGCTCGCGTTCTTCGACCTTCGGCCTTACACGGAGCGGCTCGCGGAGGCCGAGCTCTCGACGGGCCTCGGCGAGGCGATGGTGATCGGCCGGGCCGCGATCGAGGAGCAGCCGTGCCAGATCGCGGTGATGGAGTTCGGCTTCATGGGCGGTTCGATGGGCCGCGTGGTCGGCGAGAAGTTCACGCGCGCCTGCGAGGGCGCCGCCGAGCGCGGTGTGCCGCTGGTCTCGGTGACGACCACGGGCGGGGCGCGAATGCAGGAGGGGATCCTCTCGCTGATGCAGCTGCCGAAGACGGTCTGCGCCGTCGAGGATCTCCGCGACGCCGGGGGCACCCTGATCAGCGTGATGGCGCACCCGACCACCGCGGGCGTGCTAGCGAGCTTCGCCAGCCTCGGGGACGTGCTGATCGCCGAGCCCGGGGCGCTGCTCTCGTTCACCGGCCCCCGTGTCGTGCAGCAGACCACGCGCGAGAAGCTGCCCGACGACTTCGGCCTCGCGGAGTCGAACTTCCGCCACGGCCACGTCGACGCGATCGTCCCTCGACCCGAGCTGCGCCCGACGGTAGGCCGGCTGCTGCGCCTCTTCGCCGATGGCGAGTGAGGCCGAGCTGCGGCTGCGGAACCAGTTGAGCCGGCTTCGGAGCCTGCCGCTGCTCCGTGGGGCACGGCTCTCCGGGGAGCTCGAGCGGCTGCAGAGGCAGCTCGACCAGCTCGCCGGCGAACCGAGCGACGAGGAGATCTGGCGCTCCGTCGAGCTGGCCCGGCATCCCGACCGGCCGTACACGCTCGATTACGTGGAGCGCCTGTTCGACGACTGGTTCGAGCTCCACGGCGACCAGCACCACGGCGACGATGCCGCCGTCGTGGCCGGGCTGGCCCGGTTCCTGGGCAGGACGGTCGTCGTCGTCGGCAACCAGAAGGGCCGCGACGTGAAGGAGCGGACGCGCCGCAATTTCGGCATGGCCTATCCCGAGGGCTACGGGAAGGCGATGCGCGCGATGGAGCTCGCCGGGCGGCACGGCTTCCCGGTGCTGAGCCTCGTCGACATCCCCGGCGCCTACCCGGGCGTCACCGCCGAGCAGCACGGCCAGGGCGGCGCGATCGCGCGTGCACAGGCGCTCATGGCCCGGCTGCCGGTCCCGATCGTGACCTGCGTGATCGGCGAGGGCGGCTCGGGCGGTGCGATCGCAACCGCGCTCGCGGACCGGGTGCTGATGCAGGAGAATGCGATCTACACAGTCATCTCGCCGGAAGGCTGCGCCGCGATCCTCTGGCGTGACGCGGGCGAGGCGCGGAAGGCCGCCGCGGCGTTCAAGCCGGATGCACTGCACTGCCTCGAGCTCGGCGTGATCGACGCGATCGTACTCGAGCCCCAGGGCGGCGCCCACACGGACCCGGACGAGGCCGCACGCCTGCTCGGCGAGGCGCTGGCAGAAGGGCTGGAGATGCTGGAGGGCCATTCGCCGGGCGAGCTCCTACGCCAACGACGCGTGCGGTTTCGCACAATTGGCCAGGTCGCCGCAACCCGCTAGAAACCGCGGTCTGAGCGGCCCTTTTCCACATCTTCCACAGGCTTATCCCCGACCCGTACACATGTCGAGGCCGGCTTGTCGCCGGCCTCGACCCTAACCCCCCGTCAGGTGGAGAAGCCTTTCAAGACGTACAAATCAGGGTTGGAAAGTGTATTGACGGCCCGACGACTCCGCAAACGCCCGATCGCGTTTTCGACCCCGTGAAGGCCGGGTACTCCAGGCCCATGCCCCGCCCGATCTGGAGCGGCACGATCTCGTTCGGCCTCGTCAGCGTCCCCGTGCGGATGTACAGCGCGACGCAGTCGAAGGAGCTCCGCTTCCACTTCCTCGACCGGCACGACCTGCAGCCGATCGGCTACGACAAGGTGCGCCGCGACACCGGCAAGCACGTCGACGACGACGACATCGTCCGCGGTTTCGAGGTCGAGAAGGGCAGCTACGTCCAGCTCGAGGACGAGGACCTCGACCGGCTCGACATCGAGCTGACGAAGACGATCGACATCCTCGACTTCGTCGACCTCGGGGAGATCGACCCGATCTACTTCCGCAAGGCCTACTACCTCACGCCCCAGGACGGCGCCGAGAAGCCGTACCGGCTGCTCGTCCGCGCGCTCGAGGAGACCGGCAAGGTCGCGGTCGCCAAGGTCGTGATCCGCAACAAGCAGCACCTCGCCGCGGTCCGGCCCTCGAACGGCGTGCTGGTGCTCGAGACGATGTACTACGCGGACGAGGTGCGCGAGCCGGAGAAGGTCGATGGGAGAGTGCAGGTGCGCAAGCCCGAGGTCGAGATGGCCAAGTCGCTCGTCGAGAACCTGAGCGGCAAGTTCGATCCGAAGAAGTACGACGACACCTACCGCAAGGAGCTGCTCGAGCTCCTACGCGCCAAGGCGAAGGGAAAGCCGCTGCCCGAGCCCGAGGAGGAGCCGGAAGGCGAGGTCGTCGACCTGATGGCGGCGCTGCGTGAGTCGGTCGAGCGCACGACGAAGAGTGGTGGCCGGAAGCGCTCACGCCGCTCACGCGCTAAAAAGAGCGCGTGAGCCTCCGCGAGTACGAGCGGAAACGCGACCCGAAGAAGACTCCGGAGCCGTTCGGCGGCAAGCGGCGCGCGAAGGAACCGATCTTCGTCGTCCAACGGCACGACGCGCGCAGGCTCCACTACGACTTTCGCCTCGAGCGCGATGGGGCGCTGGCGAGCTGGGCGGTCCCGAAGGGCGTGCCGCTTGAGCCCGGCCAGCAGCGCCTTGCGGTCCACGTCGAGGACCACCCGCTCGACTACGCGAGCTTCGAGGGGGAGATCCCGAAGGGCGAGTACGGCGCGGGCAGTGTCGAGATCTGGGACGCGGGCACCTACGAGCTCGTCGAGGAGAAGCCGAACGGCGGGCTGACGGTACGGCTCCACGGCAAGAGGCTCGAGGGCCTCTGGTCGCTCGTCCCCGCGAAGCTCAGCGGCGACCCGAAGAACTGGCTCCTGCTGCGCAAGCGCGAGGACGGCGCTGCGCCGGGCGGCTCGCGAACGATGTACAAGCCGATGCTAGCGACGCTCGAGGACGAGCAGCACATGCCGCGTGGAGAGGGCTGGGAGTTCGAGATCAAGTGGGACGGCTACCGCATCGTCGCGCGTCTCGCCGGCGGCGAGGCGAGGCTGCACACGCGCAAGGACCAGGACTACACCGAGCGGTTCGCCAAGGTCGCGGGGGAGCTGGTCAAGGCGCTCAAGACGCCGGACTGCGTCGTCGACGGCGAGGTCTGCGCGCTCGACGAGGACGGACGGCCGAGCTTCTCGGCGATGCAGCAGGCGAAGCCCGGGACGCCGATCGTCTACTACCTCTTCGACCTGCTCGAGGTCGACGGCGAGCCTGTGATCGACCTGCCGCTCTCCGAGCGCCGCGCGCGGCTGCTGAAGCTGCTCGACCGGCGCAACCGCACCGTCCAGTTCTCGGAGTCGTTCGACGACGGCCCGGCGCTGCTGCGCGCGGCGAAGCAGCAGCGGCTCGAGGGGATCATGGGCAAGCGGCTCGACTCGCGCTACGAGCCGGGGAAGCGGACCCGCGACTGGCTCAAGTTCAAGGCGCACGGTGAGCAGGAGCTCGTGATCGCCGGCTACACGCGCGGCAAGGGCCGGCGCGAGTGGTCGTTCGGCGCGCTCGTGCTCGCCGTGTACGGGCCGGACGGCCTGGAGTGGGCGGGCAACGTCGGCACCGGGTTCGACGACGAGGAGATCGACCGGCTGCTGAAGAAGCTGAGGCCGCTCGAGCGCAAGGCCTCCCCGTTCCCGAAGGCACTCAAGATGCCGCGCGTCCGGAAGGACGACATCGTCTGGGTCGAGCCGAGGCTCGTCGCCGACATCTCCTTCGCCGAGTGGACGCACGACGGGCGGCTCCGCGCTCCCGTCTACCAGGGGCTGCGCGAGGACAAGGACGCCACCGAGGTGCGTCGCGAGCTTCCAGGCGAGGACCCCGCCGGCATTCCGAACGTGATCCGCAAGGGCAAGCGCGTCCTGCGGCTCTCGAATCTCGAAAAGGTGTTCTGGCCGGAGGAGGGGATCACGAAGGGCGACCTGCTCGCCTACTACCGCGACGTCGCGGAGGCCGTCGTCCCGCACCTTCGCGACCGGCCGTTCACGCTGAAGCGCTACCCCGACGGCTGGCAGGGCCAGCACTTCTTCCAGAAGGACGCGCCGGCGGGGATGCCCGACTGGATGCCGACCGTGAGCATCGAGGTGACGACACGCGACCGGCCGCGGCAGCGGAGGCGCATCGACGCGCCGCTCGTGAACGACGAGCTCGGGCTGCTCTGGGTCGTGAACATGGGCTGCATCGACCTCAACACGTGGTACTCGCGGGTCGACAAGCTCGACCGGCCGGACTTCGTCCTCTTCGACCTCGACCCGTCGCCCGATGTCGGCTTTCGCGAGACGGTGCAGGTCGCGCTGCTCGTCAAGGAGGCGCTCGACGCGCTCGGGCTCGAGTCGTTCCCGAAGACGAGCGGCGCCGACGGGTTCCACGTGCTCGTTCCGATCGAGCGGCGGCACACCTACGACGACACCCGGGAGTTCGCGGAGATCGTCGCCCGCGCGCTGGCCTCGACGCATCGGGGCCTGGTGACGACGGAGTGGACGAGGTCGAAGCGGCGTGGCGTGCTGATCGACGCGAACCAGAACGGCGAGGGGAAGACGATCGCCTCGGTCTACTCGGTGCGGCCGAAGGAGGGCGCGCCGGTCTCGACGCCGCTGCGCTGGGAGGAGGTCGACGAGTCGCTCGACCCGTCGGCGTTCACGATGGACGTTGTCCGGGAGCGGGTCGCTGAGCGCGGCGACCTCTACGAAGGCGTGCTGAAGACGAAGCAGTCGCTGGGCGCGGCTTTACGGCGACTGCGTTAAGCGCTACCCTCGCGTGGTTCTGCTGTTCGGCAAAGGAGGTGCCGCGATGACGACGATTGCACCCTCCGGTCGCAGAGCCTGAGGCTCCCGGCTAGCCGCAGCACACCTTTCTAGCGAGCTCCGCGAGGCCTCGGGCACGTGTCCGGTCCTCGATTCATTCGCAAAGGAGACTCGCTTGAACCTGCAAGACCTCGGCTGGGACGACGGCTTCGCGGCCTCGCTCGAGCCACACGACAACTGCATCCCGGGGCGCGTCTCGGCCCAGCATCGCGGCGAGTACGACGTGCTCACGGAACGCGGCGAGCTGCGAGCGCACGTCGCCGGACGCCTGCGCCACGAGGCCTCCTCGGGCGAAAACCTTCCTGCGGTCGGCGACTGGGTCGCGCTGCGGGAGACAACGATCCACGCCGTGCTGCCTCGGCGCTCCGCCTTCCTGCGCAAGGTCGCGTGGTCGCAGACGGAGGCCCAGGTGTTCGCCGCGAACGTCGACACGATCTTCGTCGTCAGCGGCCTTGACGACGACTTCAGCGTGCGCCGGCTCGAGCGCTACCTGACGCTCGCGTGGGAGAGCGGGGCCAGCCCGGTGGTGGTGTTGACGAAGGCCGACCTCTGCGCCGATCCCCTGGCGCGGCTGCTCGAGGCGGAGCAAGTCGCCGTCGGTGTTCCGGCACACGTGGTCAGCAACATGACCGGTGAGGGCGTCGACGAGCTCGAGGCGTACCTCGCTCCTGCGAAGACCGTGGCCCTGCTCGGTTCGTCCGGCGTCGGCAAATCGTCCCTCGCGAACCGCCTGCTCGGCGGCGAGGTGCAGGCGACGATGGAGCTGGCCGCCGACGGTACGGGCCGTCACACGACGACCACGCGGCAGCTCTTGCGGCTTCCCACCGGCGCGCTGCTCGTCGACACGCCGGGGCTGCGGGAGATCCAGCTCTGGAGCGCGGACGATGGGATCCAGGAGGCGTTTGCCGACGTCGACGAGCTCGCCGCCGACTGCCGGTTCAACGACTGCGCGCACATGCGCGAGCCGGGGTGCGCCGTGCAGGCCGCAATCGACAAGGGGCGCCTGCCGCGGGAGCGGCTCCAGAGCTACCGGGCGCTCCACCGAGAGCTTCGCCGGCTCGCCGCGAAGCAGGACGCACGGCTGCGCTCGGAGGAACGGAAGCAGCGGGCTGCGTTCGCGAGGAGCCTGCGCAAGGTCTCGTGGTGAGTCAGAGATCTTTGCGCGAGAAGGCGAAGGCCGCGACGGCGCCGACGACCACGAGGTAGGCGACCGCCCAGATCCGGACCGCTCCGCCGTGGATGTAGGCGCCGCCGAAGGGGCCGAGCTGCAGCAGGAAGCCGGTCAGCCCGCTCGTGTTCGCGGTGATCTCGCGCAGCGCGTCCTGGTAGAGGGCCTCGAACGGGACGATCCAGGCCGCGATCGTTGCGGCGTGCTTGAGCGCGTGTGAGTTCAGTCCGTGCCCGATCGTGCCGAGCAGCCCGGCCACGAGGCCGGCGCCGAAGACCATGAAGATCGCGATCCCGTTCGCGGTCGCGGTCAGGAAGACCGACCCGAGCAGCGATAGCGCCGCGATCAGCGCCACTCCGCCGGCCAGCTCGATCGCCGGGACGACGATGTGGTCGGGCCACCAGTGGCCGGTGAGGCCCGTCACCACCATCGAGCCTGTATAGACGAGGACGACGTACGGTGTGCAGACGGCGATCGCGCCGAGCCAGCGCGCGAACAGGAGCGTCGAGCGGTCGACCGGCCGCACGATCAGGGGCTGCAGCAGTCCCCGCTCCGCGTCGCCCCGGACCGCGCCGAGGGTGAGGAAGACCGCGAGCACTACGCCGAGGAAGAGCGTCGCGAACATCGCCAGCCCGAAGATCGTGGCACCCGCGAAGCCCCGTGCGTCGATGCCGCCGGGCGGAGAAATGTTCTGGATGTCACGGAAGAGGTAGTGGTTTGCCAGCCAGTAGAGGAAGAGGAAGCCCGCCGTGATCAGCAGCACGACCGCGAAAACCTTCCGGCGCAGCGCCTCGCGCAGGCCGTAGCCGACGATCGTCGCGATCGCGCTCAGGAGGTCTCTCCGCCGACGGCCTCGAGGTACGTCTCCTCGAGGGTCGAGGTCAGAACGCGGACGCCGTAGACCTTGCGACCCGCCGCGACGAGCTCGGCGACGAGGGCAGGCACGTCCTCGCGCGTCGCGCCCTCGTGGAGGAGCGTCCCGTCGTCGGTCTCGATCTCGACTCCTCGCGTGCGGCTGAGCTCTGCGGGGGAGCCCTCGGCGACGACTGCCCCCCGCAGCAGGATCACGACCCGGTCGCAGACGAGCTCGATCTCGCTCAACAGGTGCGAGTTGAGCAGGACCGACGTCCCGCGCCGCCGCAGCTCCTCCAGCAGCAGGCGCACCGTTCGGCGGCCGACCGGGTCGAGCGCGCTCGTCGGCTCATCGAGGAGCAAGAGCGGCGGCGCGCCGACGAGGGCCTGTGCGATCCCGAGTCGCTGCTGCATGCCCTTCGACATCTCCTCCACGCGCCGGGCGCGTGCCTCGGCCAGCCCGACGAGCTCGAGCAGCTCCGTTCGCTCTTCGGTGCCACCGTTCGAGCCCGAGAGCCGCTGGTGCAGCTCGAGGACTTCGTCCCCTGAGTACCAGCCGGGGAAGCGGAACATCTCCGCGAGGTAGCCGAGCCGGCGACGCGCCTCGAGCGAGCCCGCCCTCGCCCCGGAGATCTCTGCGGTGCCGCGCGTCGGCCGGACGAGCCCGCAGGCGATCTTGACCAGGGTCGACTTCCCGGCGCCGTTCGGGCCGAGCAAGCCCACCAGCTCGCCTTCACCGACCTCGAGGTCGACTCCCGCGAGAGCCTCGATGGGCCCGTAGCGCTTCGCCAGGCCACGGACGGCGAGAGCGGCCGTCATCCGGCGAGCTGCGGGGAGACGAACTTCACGTAGTAGCCGAGCTCGTCGAATCCGAGCCGGCGGTAGAGCTCCTTCGGCCAGTCCTCCTTGTCGGCGACGAGGAAGACGAACTCGGCGCCTCGCTCTCTGGCCGCGGCGATCGCCGCGAGCACGACCGCGGTGGCGTACCCGCGGCTGCGGTGCTCAGGGAGGGTGCCGACGTCCTCGACCTGCGCCTCGGTCCCGTCCTGGTAGAGGTCGGTGTAGCTCACCACCTCGTCGTCGACCACGATCGCGAAGAAGCGGGTCTCGACGTGCTCGGCGATCCAGTGCTTGCCTGCGAAGAGTTGCTCCATGACCTCCGGCTTGCCCCAGGGCTGCCCTGCGTTCAGGCGGGTTCGCGCCGGTCGTAGCTCTTCCTCGCGGACTTCTCGAACGTGGCTCCGGTCGCTGGTGCGCTCCGGCTCGCGCAGCTGGGCCATCACGACGACGCGGTTCACGCGCCAGCGCCGCTCCTCGAAGAAGGGCACCAGGCGCTCGCCGCGCTCGGAGTCGGGGACAAAGATCATCCGGCGACGGAGGCGCTCCGCCTCGGCGCGAACCGTCTCGCCGTCGGTCTCGCGCTCCACCCGGAGGAAGTTCGAGTCGAGCCGCCTCGGCAGCGCCTCGTGGAAGACCGCCGTGCCGACGCGTGACGGCATCGTGCGCTCTCCTGCCATGTCCCCCCTGTCGAGGAAGGCGTACGCACGGGACAGCCGGCTCACGCCTCTACTATCGCGACATGGCCGGGGTGCAGGTCGCGGTGATCGGGAGCGGCGGCGAGCACGAGAGCCGCGCGGAGGAGGTCGGGCGCCTGCTGGCCTCGCGCGGCTGCGCTGTGGTGACGGGCGGGCTGGGCGAGGTGATGGCGGCTGCGGCGCGCGGTGCCAAGTCGGCCGGCGGGACGACCATTGGGGTGCTCCCGGGCCAGTCGCGGGGCGGCGCGAACCCGTGGATCGACCACGTGGTCGTGACCGGAGTCGGCCACGCGCGGAACCTCGCGGTGGTGGCCTCGGGCGACGCGGTGATCGCCGTCGGTGGGAAGTGGGGAACCCTCGCGGAGATCGGCTTCGCGCGGGTGCTCGGCCGACCGGTCGTCATCCTCGAGCCCGGCTGGGACCTCGACGGTGTCCCTCGCGCGTCATCTCCGGCAGAGGCCGTCGACCTGGCCCTGGGCGCGATCGAACTCAGGTCCGGAGCAGCGGGCGCGTGAGGCAGGTTGGCCCGCCGTCGCCCTTCGAGAGCTCCTCGCCGCGGTAGGTCAGGACCTCGACGCCTGCGTGCTCCATCCCTTCGCGCGTGCGCGGGTTGCCCTCGACCGCGAGCGCGACCCGCGGGGCCAGCGCCAGGACGTTGGAGCCCATCGTCGCGAACTCTTCGTGCGGCACGGCGACGATCTCGATCTCGCGCTCTTCCAGGAGCTGCGCAAGGCGTGTCGGGAGCAGGGACAGGTACGCGACCACGAGGTCAGGTGCGAGCGGGCTCAGCAGCGACAGCAGGTGCATCACCTCGCCTCGGCCGTGCCAGTGGGGCAGGTCGTACGCGACCACCTCGACCTCCGGAAGCAGCTCGCGCAGCTGGGCGATGCCGGCCTCGTTCGTGCGGTAGCCGCACCCTGCGAGCAGCGTTCGCTCGTCGAGCCAGCAGAAGTCCCCGCCCTCGGCCCAGGCCGGATCAGACAGGCGGCCCGCGATCGGCACGCCCAGTCGCTCGAGGTCGTCGGCCATCGCGTCGACCTCGGCGCGCCGGACCTCCTTTGCCGGGTTGAGCAGCAGCGCTCCCTCGTCGGCGACGAGCGCCGGGTCGTAGGTGTAGATCGCGTCGGGGTTACCGTCCGCCCGCGACTCGGCGAACGCGACCTCGGCTCCCGCGCCCTCGAGCACCGCGCAAAAGGCCTCGTGCTCCTCGGCGATTCGGCGGGGGTCGGGTCCGCCCCGCCAGCCGCACCCACCCCAGCCGTGGAGATCCTCGGCCCGCGGCGCGCGAACCAGGACGCGCCGCAGCTCACCGGTCATGGACTGGCAGCCGCGGAGCTTCGGCTGCACGCTCACGCGCCGGAGTCCACCTTTGTGCGGGCTCGCTTCCGTTTGGATAACGGGAAGCTGGAGGGATGAAACCGGACGCGTAGCGTTCTCATGCCGAGGATCGTACTTCGGAAAGCCTCCGCTCCAGGAATGCGCGCTCCGCGGGCTGCTCGGCGAGCCCGAGCGCCCGCTCGTACGCCTGGGCGGCCTCGCGGCGGCGGCCGAGCCGGCGAAGCAGGTCGGCGCGCGCGGAGTGGAGATGCAGGTACGCGTCGAGCCCTTCGAGGCCGTCGATCAGCGCGAGTCCCTCCTCGGGCCCCTCTGCCATCGCGACCGCGACCGCACGGTTGAGATCGACCACGGGCGAAGGCGTCAGCCGGCTGAGCTGCGCATAGAGGGCCGCGACCTGCGGCCAGTCCGTCTCAGGCTCGAGGTGGAGCGATGCGATCGCCGCCTGCAGCTGGTAGGGGCCGCCCCTTCGGAGCGAGAGCGCCCGGTCGAGGACGCGGCCGCCCTCCTCGATCCGCTCCTGGTCCCAGAGCCGGCGATCCTGATCCTCGAGGAGCACGAGCTCGCCCGCCTCGTCGAGACGTGCCACCCGGCGGGCGTCGTGCAACAGCATCAGCGCAAGCAGCCCGAACACCTCGGGCTCGTCGGGCATCAGCACCGCGAGCACCTTTGCGAGCCGAATCGCTTCATCACAAAGCTCGCCGCGCGGCGGCGGCCCGTAGCCCGCGTTGAAGATCAGGTAGACGACCGCCAGCACCGACCGAAGGCGCTCGGGTAGCAGGTGGTCGGGCGGGACGCGGAACGGAATGCCGGCCTCTCGGATCTTCCGCTTCGCGCGTACAAGCCGCTGAGCCATGGTCGCCTCGGGGACGAGGAACGCCCGGGCGATCTCGTCGGTTGTGAGGCCACCCAGGGTTCGGAGCGTCAGGGCAACCTGCGCGTCCGTTGCGAGCGCCGGGTGGCAGCAGGCGAAGATGAGGCTCAGTCGCTCGTCTGGGATCACGTCCGCCTCCTCCGGCTCGCCCGGCGGTTCCAGCGCCGCGAGCAGCTCGGTCTTCCGCTCGAAGGTGCGGTCGCGGCGGATCCGGTCGATCGCCCGGTTGCGCGCCGTCGTCAGCAGCCAGGCACCGGGCCGTTCGGGTCGGCCGTCGACAGGCCAGCGCTCGAGCGCGACGGTGACGGCGTCCTGGAGGGCGTCCTCGGCGAGGTCGAAGTCGCCGAGGACGCCGATCAGGCTCGCGAGGACCCGCCCCCACTCGGCGCGGAAGACGCCCTCGAGCTCGTTCAGTGCTCGATCACCGGCCGGACCTCGATCGCGCCGCCGTTCCGCGCCGCGGGGATCTTGGCGGCGAAGGCGATTGCGTCGTCGAGGCTGTCGCACTCCACCAGGTAGAAGCCGCCGAGGTACTCCTTCGTCTCGGCGAAGGGCCCGTCCGTAGTGAGGGTGTCTCCGTCGTTGACGCGGACGGTCGTGGAGTTTGCGAGGTCGCCGAGGTCGGCGCCGCCACGAGTCTCCGACCGCTGGCCGAGCGCCATGTACTCCTGGCTCTGGGCATCCTGCTCCTCCTTGGTCAGCTGCTCCCACCCTTCGCCGGAGCCGTAGATCAAGAGCGCGTACTGCACGGTGTCCTCCTTCGGTCGATTACGAGAGTACGACGAACGAGAGCGGCGCGAATCGACAGCTACGGGGCCACGGGGCTGTAGCGGCAGGTGCGGCTCGTCTGGGTCGAGGCGCCCTTGATCCTCACGCTCGCGGAGCACGACACCGAGGACTTCGCGGTCGCGTGGGAGGATCTCACGCTGGCGTGGGCGCGAACGGTCACGTGAGTTCGGGTGACCGACTTCTGGACGTGCGTCGTGCCGGGGCCCGCCCGGAACGTCTGCGGGCTGCTCGAGTGGCTCGAGCTCGAGTTAAACCCTCCGAAGACGAGCCCGAACAGCGCCATCAGGATCAGCAGCAGCGCCATGACTGGATGGTACGCCCTAGCGCGGCACCCGGGGTCAGATCTTGCAATAACACTTTCGCTCCGCGAGACCCGAATCGCGGTGCGTCGAAACTGTGACTATCGATCCAGAGTCCCGCTTCAGCGCGCTGGGGATGTGAATCGATTGACCCCGATCTGTTGCGCGAATGTGGCAATGCAAGATCTGACCCCGGGGTAGACGCGTCGCCTAGGGCTGCGACAGCATCCGCTCCAGCAGCGCCAGCGCGGCGGCCTTGTCCAGCGGCTCGTTCAGGTTGCCGCACTTGGGGCTCTGCACGCAGGAGGGGCAGCCGTGGTCGCACGGACACCCGCGGAGCAGCTTGGCGGTGTCGCCGGCCCAGCCTTCGAAGATCTCGAACCCGCGCTCGGTGATCCCGACGCCGCCGGAGTGGCCGTCGTAGACGAAGATCGTCGGCCGGCCCGTCTGGAAGTGAAGGTTCGTCGAGAGGCCGCCGATGTCCCAGCGGTCGCACATCGCCCAGAGCGGCAGCAGCGCGATCAGCGAGTGCTCCGCCGCGTGCAGCGACCCGAGCAGCCGAGGCTCCCGCTCGAGCCCCTCCAGCATCCACGGCTCCGGCAGGAACCAGACCGCCTCCGTCTCGAACTCCGTCTCCGGCAGCTCGAGCGCGACCAGCTCGAGGCTCTCCTGCGTCTGAATCGACTTCTTCTGGTAGCCGACGACCTGGTCGGTGACGACGACGCGGCCGAAGGAGAGGTCGAGGCCAAGCCGCCGCTCGGCCCGGAGCGGCTCCACGATCGCCGTCGTCGTCTCGACCTTCGCCTGGGTGTAGTAGTCGCCGGAGAACGGCTCGACCACGGCCGTGCGCGAGACGAGGTCGAGCTCACGGACCCTGTAGCTCTCGCCGAGGTGCAGGTAGATCGCGCCCTCGTGCACCGTCGAGTACGCGCGCTCCTGCTCGACGATCCCGAGCACGGTGCCGCTGGCGGCGTCGACGACCGTGAACGACTCCGGGCCGGTCGAGCGCAGCGCCACGCGCGCCGCCGGATAGTCGCGGCCGGCCCACACGTACCCGGCCTGCGTGTGGCGCAGCTCGGGCAGCGCGGCCGCTCGCTCCAGGGCGGCGTCACCGAGCACCTCACGGTCGGCCTCGTCGAGCGGCGCCTCGAACGCGGCGGCGCGTACGTGGCCGTCGAGCACGCGCGGGTTCTCGTGGTCGAGGATCGCGGCCTCGACGCGCCGGCGAAGCAGCGCCCGCGGCTCGCGCATGAAGTATTGGTCGAGCGCGTCCTCGCTTGCGACCAGCACCGCCAGCCCGTGCCCACGCCGCCCCGCTCGGCCCCACTGCTGGCGCAGCGAGGCCACCGTCCCGGGGAAGCCAACAGAGATCACGCAGTCGAGGAGCCCGACGTCGATTCCCAGCTCGAGCGCATTGGTTGCCGAGACGCCGAGCAGCTCCCCCTCCAGCAGCCGGCGCTCGATCTCCCGCCGCTGGGCGGGCGTGTAGCCGGCGCGGTAGGGCGAGAGGAGCGAGTCGTCGCCCAGTCGGTCGGCGGTGAAGCGGTGGATCAGCTCGGCGGCGCGGCGGCTCTTCGCGAAGCAGAGCGTCCGCAGCCCGCGCGAGACGAGGTCGGCCAGCAGCTTCGACGCCTCGCCGAGCGCGCTTGCGCGCACGCCGAGCTCCTCGTCCGTGAGCGGCGGGTTCCAGAGCGCCACGGTGCGCTCGGCGCGAGGCGCCGCATCGTCTCCGATGACCGACGTCTCGGTCCCGAGCAGCCGGGCCGCGAGCTCACCCGGGTTCGCGATCGTCGCGGAGGCGAGCAGGAACTGCGGCTCGGCTCCGTAGACCCGCGCGAGCCTCCGCAGCCGCCGGAGGACGTTTGCAACGTGTGACCCGAAGACGCCGCGGTAGACGTGTGCCTCGTCGACGATCACGTAGGCGAGATTCGAGAGCACGTCGCCCCAGCGGTCGTGATGGGGGAGCACGCCGACGTGGAGCATGTCCGGGTTGGAGAGGATCAGGTTCGCCCACTTGCGTACCTGCCAGCGCCGGTCCGCCGGGGTGTCGCCGTCGTAGATCGCGGCGCGCAGCTTCGGAAGCCTCAGCGAGCCGAGCGCTCGGAGCTGATCCTGTGCGAGCGCCTTGGTCGGGTAGAGGTAGAGCGCGCGGGACTTCGGTTCGTTCGCGAGCGCGTCGAGCACCGGCAGGTTGAACGCGAGCGTCTTGCCGCTCGCGGTCCCGGTCGTGACGATCAGATGCTCACCTCGCCGCGCCGACTCCCACGCCTCCGCCTGGTGTGCGTACAACGCTTCGACTCCCTGGGCCTCGAGCGCCTCGCGGACGCGCGGGTGCAGGTCATCCGGGAGCGGCGCGAGCCGCGGTTCGCGCGCCGGCTCCGAGCCGAGGTATTCGAGCTCCTCCCCCTGCAGCAGGTCGTCCCACCGTGCTGTCGCGACGCTCATCGCCTTAGCTCCTCACGACGGCGTCGCAAGCGCCGCCTCATCGCCGTGCCCGCAGCGCGACGACGTGCGGGTAGTCGCGGTCGCCGAGCTCCTCGAAGCGCTCGATCCGCAGCCCCGCGTCCGTGAAGGCGGCGAAGAAGTCGAGGAGCGTGAGGTGAACCGAGTCGACCCGAACGCGAAGCCCGTCGGGATTCCCGACCCCGGGCGCCGAGGCGTCATAAGCTCTCGAGGGCCGGTAGCCGGGATGGAGCTCGGGCACGCGTTCGGCGCCGACGAAGAGCGAGTGCGGCCCGACGAAGCACGGGTGGCCGCCGATGTAGACGAGCGGCCCGCCCGGCCGCAGCACGCGAACGGCCTCCGCCACCGCTGCCGGGAAGTCGTCGATGTCGGTATGCGTCCAGACCGAGACGACCGCGTCGAAAGCGGCGTCCTCGAAGGGCAGCGCGTCGGCCGTCGCCTCGAGCACCTCGAGGCCGTCGGCCCGAGCAGCCTCGAGCAGGTCCGAGGAGACGTCGACGCCGACGGCCGTCCAGCCCAGCTCGGCGACCGCCGCAGTCGAGACGCCCGTCCCGCAGCCGAGATCGAGACAGCGCCCGCTTCCCGATCCGAGCAGCCGGTCCAGAGCCTCGATCTCGCCGCCGCTGAGTGCGGGGCGGAACTGCCGATACCACTCGGCGAGCCCGTCGTAGCGCGCCACGTTGCCCATGACGACGATGCTAGCCTCACGGCCCCGGGGTGCCCTGCGGGGCTGAGATCACACCCGACGAACCTGATCCGGGTCATGCCGGCGAAGGGAGCAGCTTGGTTCCACGTGTATTGACGATTGCGGGCTCCGACTCGGGCGGAGGCGCAGGCATCCAGGCCGACCTGAAGGCCTTCGCGGCCGCGGGCTGCCACGGGATGAGCGCGATCGTCGCTCTGACCGCGCAGAACACGACCGGGGTGACCGCCGTGCACGAGGTGCCGCCCGAGCTCGTGCGCGCCCAGCTCGAGGCCGTCTTCGACGACATCGGCGTGGACGCGGCCAAGACGGGGATGCTGTTCTCGAAGCCCGTGATCGAGACCGTGGCCGACTACCTGGCCGGGCATCCCGTCCCCCTCGTCGTCGATCCGGTGATGGTCGCGACCTCCGGCGCCCGGCTTCTCGAGACCGACGCCGTCGAGACGCTGGTCTCCCGGCTCTTCCCGCTCGCAACCGTCGTGACCCCGAACCTCGCCGAGGCCGAGGCGCTGGTCGGCGAAGGCGAGAAGCGCGAGCTGGCACGGCGTGTGTACGACCTCGGCGCGGCGGCGGTGATCGTGACCGGCGGCCACGGCGAGCGGGTCGACCACCTCTTCGACGGCGAGCGGCACGTCGAGATCCCCGTCGAGCGCCACGACGTCGCGGCGACTCACGGCGCCGGGTGCACGCATTCGGCGACCCTTGCCGCGCTGCTCGCGCGGGGACTGTCCCTGGAGGCCGCGGCGCGAGGAGCTGCGCGTGCCGCTTCCCGCGCGGTGGCCCAGGGCCTGGTGGAGCTCGGCAGCGGCGATGGGCCGGTGGACGTGATCGGCCTGCGAGGCGCTGCATGAACGCAGGCTCGGACCTCGCCGCGATCCGCGAGCGCAAGCCGCTCGTTCACCAGATCACGAACTACGTGGTCATGAACGAGACCGCCAATGCGACTCTTGCGCTCGGCGCGCTGCCGGTGATGGCGCACGCCCTGCAGGAGGTCGAGGAGATGGCCGTGGCGGCCTCTGCGCTCGTGCTCAACATCGGCACGCTCTCCGACGAGTGGGTCGAGGCGATGCTCGCCGCCGGGCGGGCCGCGAATCGGAGCGGCGCGCCGGTGGTGCTCGATCCGGTCGGCGCCGGCGCGACGGGCTACCGCACCGGAACCGCGCTCCAGCTGCTCGACGAGCTCGAGGTCGGAGTCGTGCGCGGCAACTCGGCCGAGATCGCCACGCTCGCCGGGCAGGAGGCCGAGATCCGCGGGGTCGAGGCGGTCGGCTCGGAGGGCGGCCCGGAGCTGGCCCGCGAGGCCGCCCGCGCGCTCGGCTGCGTCGTTGCGGTGACGGGGCCTGTGGACCACGTCTCGGACGGCGAGCGTAGCTTCGCCCTCGCCAACGGGCACGAGCTGCTCGGGACCGTCAGCGGCACCGGCTGCATGTCGACCGCGGTCACGGGGTGCTTCCTGGCCGTCCGCCCGGACGATCCGCTCGAGGCCGCGGCGGAGGCCCTCGTCGCGTTCGGGGTCGCGGGCGAGGACGCGGCCCAGGACGCGAAGGGCCCAGGTTCGTTCCACGTAGCGCTCTACGACGCGCTCTACGCGCTCGACCCCGAGACGCTCGACTCCCGGGTGAAGCTCGCGTGAGGCTCCACGCGATCGTCGAGGATCTCGAGACGGCACGGTTCGCCGTCGAGGGAGGCGCCACGGTCGTTCAGCTCCGGATCAAGGGCGCGAACACGGACAAACTGGTCGAGGCGGGGCACGGCTTCGGCGAGCTTCCGGCGACCTTCGTGGTGAACGACGACGTGGAGGCGGCGCTGCGGCTCGGTGCGGACGGCGTCCACCTCGGCCGCGGCGACGAGGGCTCCGAGCGGGCGGTCGAAGGCGGCCTGCTGCTGGGGCTCTCGGCCTCCTCGGCCTCCGAGGCACGCGATGGCGAGAGCAGAGGGGCCGCGTACCTCGGCGCGGGCCCGGTCTGGGCGACGCCGTCGAAACCGGATGCCGACCCGCCGATCGGGCTGGACGGCCTCGCCGAGATCTCCGCCGCAGTCTCGATCCCCGTCGTCGCGATCGGAGGCGTGGCCGCGGAGAATGCGGGCGACTGCATCCGCGCCGGTGCCTCCGGAGTCGCGGTCATCCGAGCCGCCCGGGACACGCGTGCGCTGCGTGCGGCGATCGATGTGGCTATCTGAGCTCGGCGAGGCGGGCCTGCTCCGGGAGCTGGAGCGGCGAGGGCTCGCGCGCGGCATCGAGCACGACGCCGCGCAGCTCGCGCACGGTCTCGTCGTCACGCAGGACGCGCTGGTCGAGGCCGTCCATTTCCACCTCGACTGGACGACGCACCGCGAGCTCGGCTACAGGGCAGCCGCCGTCAACCTGAGCGACCTCGCGGCCTCGGGCGCGGAGCCGGAGGCGCTGCTCGTCACGCTCGCGGCGCGGCAGGACGTAGAGCTCGACGACGTGCTCGAGCTCTACGCGGGCCTGAACGAGCCCGGCGTGCCGCTGGTCGGCGGCGACACGACCCGCGCCTCGCAGCTCGTGCTGTCGGTCACCGCGCTTGGCCGCTCGGAGCGCGTACCGGGCCGGGCCGGCGCCCGTGCCGGAGACCTCGTGGTGCTGACCGGCCCACTCGGCGCGGCCGGCGCGGCGTTCCGCGAAGAGCGCCACGCCCGCCCGCCGCTCCGTCTCGACGAAGGCCGGCGCCTTGCAGCCGATGCTCACGCGCTCACGGACATCTCCGACGGCCTGGCCGTGGACGCCGGCCACATCGCCGAGCGCTCCGGCTGCCGCATCGAGATCGAGCTCGAGCGCGTCCCCCTCGCCGAGGGAGCGACCGTCGAGGATCTCGGCTTCGGCGAGGACTACGAGCTCCTCGCCGCCACCGAGGAGCCGCTGGAGTTCGCCGTCATCGGCCGTTGCACCGACGGCGACGGTGTCGAGATTCGCCTGAACGGCGACCTCGTAGCGCTCGAAGGGTGGGACCACTTCGGCGGGCGGGGAAACGGGAACTTGCGCTGAGCCGCGCGGGCGGCCATCCTAGCGGGCGCGGTGCTCCTTTACCTAGGACGGCGCTTGGTGTGGGCGATTCTGCTGGCGTTCGTGGTCGCGCTGATCACGTTCGTGGTGTTCTTCGTCCTGCCCTCGAGCATCCACAACCCGACGAACGACCGCGGCCTGGACCTCCATGCGCAGTTCGATGCCAAGGGTGGTTCGACCCCGGCCCAGTTCGTGCACTTCCTCCGTCACGTGGTCGTTCACGGCGACCTGGGCGAGTCGACCGCGGCGGCCATTCCCGTGACCGAGGTCGTTCGCCAGAGGCTTCCCGTGACCATCTCGCTCGTGCTCGGGGGCGTGCTGGTCTGGCTGCTGATCGCGTTCCCGATCGGGATCCTCTCCGCCCTGCATCCCCGTTCGTTCCTGGACAAGGGGTTGATGGCGTTCGTGCTGTTCGGGGTCTCGGCCCATTCCGTCTGGGTGAGCCTCCTCCTTTCGTACATCTTCGGCGTGAAGCTGCACGTCTTCCCGATCGCCGGCTACTGCGATTTCCACACCAACCCGAACAACGAGCAGGGCTGCAGCGGGGCGGGCCCCTGGGCGTACCACATGGTCTTGCCCTGGGTGGCGTTCTCGCTCGTCTTCGCGGCCCTCTATGCGCGCATGATCCGCGCAAGCCTGCTCGAGGTCCTCGAGGAGGACTACATCCGCACCGCGCGTGCGAAGGGTGCGAGCAACGCTCGAGTAGTCCGCAGCCACGCGTTGCGGAACGCCATGCTGCCGGTGGTCACGATGCTCGGGATGGACGTCGGAATCGCCTTCGGCGGCGCGATCTTCATCGAGAGCGTCTTCGACCTCCCCGGGATCGGCCAGCTGTTCTTCACCTCGATCAGATTCGGCGACGTCCCGGTGATCATGGGCATCGAGCTCCTGATCGCCTTCGCCGTCGTCGTCCTCAACTTGCTGGTCGACGTCCTCTACGCGGTCATCGACCCCCGCGTGGGGGCGAGCGGCGAGGGGAGCGCGAGCCTCGTACCCGGTCCCACCCGCGGCGGCCGTCGCCGCCGAGTCCGAGCTCCGGCTACGGAGTCCGCGACCTAGGTCTCAACCACTCCGCCCAGGCCTG
>JBKPAM010000180.1:0-7306 GCA_046726435.1 Actinomycetota bacterium | reverse complement strand
GTTGCCCGCGGAGTCGAGCTGCACGTCCCACGGGAACTTCGACGCGACTCCCATCGGATCGACCGTCGTGGCGTCGGAGGCCACCTGCGTGCAGCCGGCGGTGGCCGTCCAGCAGTAGAGCTGCCGCGTGTCCGTGCTCGGGTAGTTCCACGGGTACGCGTTCATCGGGTTGAACGGCGGTGTGTTCGTGAACGCGAGCCACGTCGGGTTGTCGGTCGCGTTGTCGACGAGGTTCTGCCGGTAGAGCAGCTTGCCGGTGGCCGCGTTGACGATCACGCGGTACGAGCTCTGCGCTCCCACCAGCGTCCTCGTAACCGTCGTGTCGTAGGCGCGGAGCGCGCCCTCGCGCGGTGTGCCGAACACGGTCGGCCGCACCGTCTGCAGGCCGCTGAAGCCCGCGGCGGCGAGCCCGATCGACCCGTTCGGGGTCTTGCCGAGCGCGACGACCTGACCGACTCGTGCGCCGGCCGCGACTGCCGCGTGCCTCCACGCGGCGACCGGACGGAGCGCGCGCTTGCCGGTCACAGCCGTGTCGGGCGCCAGGTTCGACGACGCGTACACGACCTTCCAGCTGTGCTTCGCACGGACGACCGTCACGGTTGCGAAGCCGTCTGCCGAGAGGACGCCGCCGAAGGTCTGGCGGAAGACGACGGCGTGAACTCGGCTGCCTCGCAAGGGAGCCGCCGTGTCGAGGCGCAGGTGCGAGACCGACCTGAGCCGGAAGAGGTTTTTGTGCGCAGCTAGCCAGCTCCGGGCGGCCGCCGCTGCGGACGACGCCTTGATCCCGGTCGCGAGGTAGCCGCCGTAGTGGATCACCGACGAAGGCGTTCCGAGCGAGCTCCACGAGACCCGCCCGTGGACGGACCTCGCAGCCTGGAGCTGTGCCGCCGTCGGCGCGACCTTGGCGCGCGCGTCGAAGTCGCGCAGGCCGGCCGACTGGCCGTCGATGTGGACAACCGCGAGGCCGCTCGAAGCGAGCGTCAACGCGAGAACTGACAAGCCGGCGAGCAGCATGAGCTGCACGGCTCGCGCCCGCCGGGGCAAGACGCTGATGCGTCTCATTCTCTCCCCCCTTTTTGTGGTTGCTCCCGAGTCGCAGCCACACGGCCGCCGCAGTGAGCTGGGCGGCTGCCCGGGCTTTCTACCACAGCTGCCAGTTAGGGTCCGCCGGTTCCCACGAAAGGGGGAGTTCTCCATGGTCAGGGCCTTTGTGCTCTACGAGAGCGAGCCGGATCCCGAGCGGTACGAGCGCCACGCCGAGCTGTGCCGGAGGGTGCCCGGCGGGACGTTCAGGTACGGCAAGGTGTTCGGCGCGCCGATGGGCGAGCCGGCCTACGCCTACTACGCGGAGTGGGAGTTCCCGGACCGCGAGGCGTTCGGCGCCGCGGCGCGGAGCGAGGAGTTCATGGCGACGGGCAAGGACGCGATGGAGATGGGCGGGCGCTTCCACGTGCTGTTCGCGGACGTCTCGTGACAGAGCACCAGCCGGTTGCTCCGAAGCCGCTTCCGCCGGAGGAGCTCGGCTTCGAGCGGATCGTCTACGAGAAGGCGCCGCCCCGCGCGACGATCACGCTCAACCGGCCCGAATTGCTGAATGCCTTCGACTTCCAGATGTTGCGCGAGATTGCCCGCGCCTGCGAAGACGCGTCCTGGGACGACTCGATCCGCGTCGTGGTGGTGACCGGCGCCGGTCGCGCATTCTGCGTCGGCGCGAACCTGCGCGAGTGGGCCGAGGGGTACGTCGGCAAGCCGAACGAGTACTGGAAGTGGTTCGGCGCCTTCAAGGACATGCACGACCGACTGCGTGAGATCGGCAAGCCGACGCTCGCGCGGATCAACGGGATCGCGGTCGGCGGCGGGAACGAGCTGCAAATGGCCTGCGACCTCGCGGTGATGGTGGACGACGCGTTCATCCGGCACGTCGGGCCGGAGCACGGCTCCGTCCCGGCGGGCGGTGCGACGCAGTGGCTGACGATCATGGTCGGCGACCGGCGCGCTCGCGAGATCGTGCTCATGTGCGAGGAGATCCCGGCCGCGAAGGCCGCGGAGTGGGGGCTCGTCAACTGGGCGGTTCCCGCGGGTGAGCTGGATGCGAAGGTCGAGGCGGTGGTCGAGAACCTTGCCCGGAAGCTGCCGCAGACGACGCGGTACGCGAAGCAGCACCTGAACTTCTGGCGCGACCTTGCCTGGCACGAGACGATCAACCACGCCCGCGATTGGCTCGCGCTCTCGATGGCGACCGACGAACCCCGAGAGGCAATCGAGCGCTTCCTGGAGCGCAAGTGACCGCTGTCCGTTTCGGCCACGTCCGAGGGACAGTCCCTAGGACCTGTCCGCCGGCGCGAAGATTCCGGTCCGTACGCCACGTTTCGCGGTCGGCCATGGCCGGAACGGCCATGGCCGAGGGACTGTCCCTAGGACATGGCCCAAAGGGACATGGCTGAGCTCGTTCTCGTCGAGCGCGACGGCCCGGTCGCGGTCGTCCTGCTCAACCGCCCGGACCAGCTGAACCCACTCTCCGACGATCTGATGGACGAGCTCGTCTCGAAGCTCGAGGAGCTCGACCGGGACGATGCTCTGCGCGCGATTGTCCTCGGCGGCTCGGAGCGCGCCTTCGCGGCCGGAGCCGACATCGGCGAGCTCGCGCGGGCCTCCGCGATCGACCTCTACTACCAGCGGCGCGTCGAGCGCTGGGACGCGATCCGCGCCCTCTGGACGCCACTCGTCGCGGCGGTCTCCGGCTACTGCCTGGGCGGCGGCTGCGAGCTCGCGCTCTCGTGCGACCTGATCGTCGCCGGCGAGACCGCGCAGTTCGGCCAGCCCGAGACCGGCCTCGGGATCATCCCAGGCGCCGGCGGCACCCAGCGCCTGACCCGGGCGGTCGGCAAGTCGCTCGCGATGGACGTGATCCTCAGCGGCCGGCGCCTGAACGCCGACGAGGCCCTCCGGGCCGGCCTCGTCGCCCGCGTCGTCGCCAAGGAAGCCTGGCTCGAAGAGGCCAAGCGAGTCGCCAGAGACATGGCCGAGAAGGGCCCGGTCGCCACGCGCCTGGCGAAGGAGTCCGTCGACCGCGCCTACGAGACCATGCTCGCCGCCGGGCTCGAGGCGGAGCGGCGGGCCCTCTACCTCGCCTTCGCGAGCCAGGATGCGAAGGAGGGCCTCACCGCCTTCACCGAGAAGCGCAAGCCGAGCTTCGAGGGCCGCTGAGCAGGCTCGCCCGTTTCCTCGAGCCGCCCCGGCTGCGCACGCTCGAGGCCGACGAGGACCGCCGCGCGACCTGGCTCGAGCTGTTCCTCGACCTCGTCTTCGTCGCGGCGATCGCCCAGGTCGCCTCCACACTGAGCGCTGACCCCACCGCCGCCGGCTTCGGCCGCTTCCTCGTGCTCTTCCTCCCCATCGGCTGGGCCTGGGCCGGCTTCACCTTCTACGCGACGCGGTTCGACACGGACGACCTCGTCTACCGGCTCCTGACCCTGCTCGGCATGTTCGCCGTCGCCGGGCTGGCGAGCACCATCCCGGACGCGCTGCACGGAGGGCAGAACAGCTTCGTCGTCGCGTACGTCTCGGTGCGCCTGATCCTGCTCGTCCTCTACGTGCGTGTTTACCTCAACCTCGAGATCGCGCGCCCCGTTGCCGGCTGGTTCATCTTCATGTTCGGCCTCGCCGTCGTCGACTGGCTGATCTCGCTCGCCGTCCCGGTGCCGTGGAAGTACCTCTTCTGGGCGCTCGCACTCGCCCTCGAGCACGCCGCTCCGATCAGGGCCTGGCGGCTGCTGCGCGGCGTGCCGGTTCACCCGCGGCACATCCCGGAGCGCTACGGCCTGCTGATCATCATCGTCCTCGGCGAAGCCGTGATCGGGGTCGTGCTGGGGACGGCCGAGGTCACCTGGACGCTGCTGTCGGGCACGGTTGCCTTCGGCGGCTTTCTCGCCGGCGCGGCGATCTGGTGGCTGTACTTCGACTTCCTGGACGCCAGCGCCGTCGTCACCCGCAACGTGCGCAGCGGAATCACCTTCGTCTACGCGCACTACTTCGTCGCGTCCGGGATCGCGGCTCTCGGGGTCGGCGTGAAGTTGGCGATCCTTTCCGTCGAGCCGGGGCCGCGCTACGACGAGATCGGTTGGATCGCGGCTGCCGGAACGGCGCTGTGCATGGCCGGCCTGGCTGCCATACAGTTCGCCACCCCGCCCGGGCTCCTCGACGTCGACGTGGTCCTTCGGCTCGTGACGGCCGGGGTGGCGGGCGCACTCGCTGCGCTCTCGGCGGTCGTCTCGCCGGTGGTCATTCTCTGGCTCCTGGCCGCCGTGCTCGTAGCCCAGGTCGTGTTCGAGCTGGCCGGCCACGAGCGCCACACCGGCGCTGTCCCCGGGCCGCTCTAGTCGTCGAGCTCTGCCGGAACGAGCGAGAGCTCGAGCTCGCGGCCCTCGCGCAGCACACGCACCGGCACCGGCGAACCGATCTTCTCGACCACCATCAACCGCTGGATGTCCGCGACGTCGGTGACCGCCGAGCTGTCCAGCTCGACGATCAGGTCCTCCGGGCGAAGGCCTGCCTCCGCGGCGGGAGAGCCCTCGAGCACCTGGACGACCTCGACGCCCGACTCGCGTCGAAGACGTCGCGCCAGCCGGGGCGGCAACGGCCGCGGGCCGCCGGCGATCCCTAGGTACGCCCGCCGGAAGCGCCCCTCCGTCATCAGCGCGCCCACGATCTGACGTGTCGGAGCGTTCATCGGGACTGCGAGGCCAAGGCCCACGCCCGCGACGGCTGTGTTGATGCCCACCACGCGCCCCGAGCCGTCGGCCAGTGCGCCCCCGGAGTTCCCCGGGTTCAGGGCGGCGTCGGTCTGAATGACGTTGTCGACGATCCGCCCGCTCGCGGTCGGCAGCGAACGCCCGAGCCCGGAGACGACACCGGCCGTCACGGAGCTCGCGAAGCCGTTGGGGTTCCCGATCGCGACGACGAGCTGCCCGACGCGAAGGCCCTCCGCGTCGCCGAGCTCGGCCGCCACGAGATCCTGGGTGTCCGCCCGCAGCACCGCCAGGTCGGAGTGCGGATCCGCGCCGACGACCTCGAACCGAAGCTCACGGCCGTCCACGAACGTCGCCCGGCCGCCGGCGCTGCGCGCGACCACGTGAGCGGAGGTCAGCAAGAAGCCGTCCGGCGTGATCACGACCGCGCTGCCGCCGCCGTTCAGGCGCCGCCCTCCACGTCCCCTGTGCACCACACGGAGGTTCGCGACCGAGGGAGCGAGCCGGTCGACCACCGCGATCACCGCGCGCGAGTAGGCGTCGAGCGCCTCGGCCTCCTCGGGTGCCTCGGACGAGGAAATGAACGTCAGCTCAGCCACGAGTCGAAGCTAGCAACACGGTTGTAGGCTGCGCCGCATGGCGGAGGTGGAGACCAGCCGCGACGGCGCGGTGCTGACGATCACCCTCAACCGGCCCGACGTGCTCAATGCGTTCACGGCCGAGATGCACCGCCAGCTCGTCGGCTCGTTCAAGGAGGCGCGGCAGCCCGAGGTGCGTGCCGTCGTCGTGACCGGCGCCGGGCGGGGCTTCTGCGTCGGGCAGGACCTGAACGAGTTCGGCGAGGCAGCCCGCGACATCACCGGCCGCCTACGCCGCCACTACCACCCGACGGTGCTCGCGGTCCGGGAGCTCGAGAAGCCGGTGCTCGCGGCCGTCAACGGGCCCGCAGCCGGAGCCGGCCTCTCGTTCGCGTGCGCCTGCGACCTCCGCCTCGCCGCCGAGAGCGCAACGTTCGTCCCGGCATTCATCAACATCGGCCTCATCCCCGACATGGGCGGGACGTTCTTCGTCCGGCGGCTTCTCGGGACAGCGCGCGCCTTCGAGTGGATGACCTCCGGGCGCCGCCTGAGCGCGTCCCAGGCGCTCGAGTGGGGCCTCGTCTCGGAGGTCGTGCCCGACGAGCGCCTTGCAGCACGTGCCGCGGAGTGGGCGGGGGAGCTCGCGGCCATGCCGACGAGGGGGATCGCGCTCTCGAAGCGGCTCTTCGACCACGCCGAGCAGGCCACGCTCGAGGAGCAGCTCGAGCGCGAAGCCCAACTCCAGGCCGTCGCCACG
This sequence comes from Actinomycetota bacterium, assembly GCA_046726435.1. Classification (GTDB taxonomy): domain Bacteria; phylum Actinomycetota; class Thermoleophilia; order Gaiellales; family Gaiellaceae; genus AC-32. Next base: position 1,223 of record JBKPAM010000180.1, on the reverse strand, counting down.
CAGACGAACGACTTCCGCGAGGGAGTCGACGCCTTCCTGGAGAAGCGCGAGCCGCGCTTCACGGGATCCTGAACTGCGATGCCGCTCGTTCCGCCGGACCCCGGTTAGGATCAGTCCGTGGAGACCACTGCCGCTTCCCCAGCCGCGCAGCACCCGATCCGCCTCGTCGTCAACGACGACCTGCAGCGGAACCGACTCACCGTCTTCTTCCGCCTGATCCTCGCGATCCCGCACTTCCTCTGGCTGGCGCTCTGGGGAGTGATCGCGATCCTCGCGTGGGTCGTGAACTGGTTCGCGACGTTGATTATGGGCCGCTCGCCCGAGGGGCTCCACAACTTCCTGGCGACGTACCTGCGCTACGCCACGCACGTGCGCGCCTACACGCTGCTCGTCGCCGACCCGTTCCCGCACTTCACCGGCAAGCTCGGCACGTACCCGATCGACCTCGAGGTCGACCCGCCGGAACGCCAGAACCGCCTGACCGTCTTCTTCCGCTCCATCCTCGCGATCCCCGCGCTGCTGCTGTCGTACATCCTCTCGCAGATCAACCAGCTGCTGGCGATCTTCAGCTGGTTCGTCGCGCTCGTGATGGGCCGTGTGCCCGAGGGGCTGCGCAACTTCGCGGCGCTGGCGATCCGGATCGAGTCGCAGACATACGCCTACGTGATGCTGCTTACCGGGCGCTACCCGAGCTTCAACGTCGGCATCGAGTCATAACCCGCACCGAGCCGCCGGGCAGCCGTGTCCCGGCGGCCCGATGCCGTCGTGAAGTTACTTGTGGCCTCCGTGGTGGCCGCCCTTGATCTGGCCGCGGATCTCGCCACTCATGAACTTGGTCGTGTGCATGTTCGCGTAGCTGGCACCGGCCCTGATCGCCTTCACGAGCGAGTCGAGGTCGCCCGGGTCGATCCCCTGGTCGGTCGGCCCGAGTACGTCCCTGGCCGTGAACGCCCCGGTCATCGTCCCAGAGGCGGTGGCAGGGCACGCCGGCATGTTTCCGCCGCCGCAGAAGAACACCGAGACGCCGCCGGTGGTAGCGGGTCGACCGAAGTGGATATGCGCAAACAACGGTGGCCCGCTCAGGTCGGCGTAGGTGAGCGTGAACTCTCCCCCAGTATCGGTCAGCTTGAGCTTGAGCTTGGCGTGCGCATCGCTGTTGAGCGTCTTCGGCGTTTCCTCGTAGCCGGTCAGCTTGGCTCGGAACTGCCCCTTGCTGTGCTTCC
>JBKPAM010000179.1:0-29711 GCA_046726435.1 Actinomycetota bacterium | reverse complement strand
CTCGACCGCCCGTACCACGTCAACTACATCATCCTGCAGGTGGGAATCGGGCTCCTGGCCGGCCTCGCGATCGGCTGGCTGCTCGCGCGTCTGGGCCGCGAGTCGGAGCTTGCCGAGTCGCGTGCGAGCGAGGCGGAGCGGTTGCAGGACTCGCTCGGGCGCCGCGCCGACCTGCTCGAGGCCGCAAACCGCTGCGCCCGGGCGCTCAGCTCCTCCCTCGATCTCGACCGGGCCTTCGACGCCTTCATCCGTGAGGTGCGCGGGCTGATCCCGTTCGACCGGGTGGCGATCGTGCTCAGCGAGGACGGCACGGCCCAGGTGATGGCGGTGGCGGGGGCGGGCGCCGACGACGTGTTGCCGCCGGGCTCCGGCCGGCCGATCCAGGGGAGCCTGCTCGAGGAGCTGCTGCGCACGAACCGGAGCATCTACCGCCGTGACATGCGCGACGCGGACTACCCCGAGGAGGAGTACTTCCTCGGCCTCGGTCTCCGCAGCCGGCTCGCGACACCGCTTCTGCAAGGTCCGCGCGCGATCGGGATGCTCTCGCTTCTCCGCCGTGAGCCGGACTCGTTCAGCGCGGAGGAGATCGAGCTCGTCGGGCTGCTCGGCCGCCTCGTTGCGAGCGCGGTGCAGAACATCCGCGCGTACGAGGCGGAGCGCAGGACGGTCGAGGAGCTTCGCCGGCTGTCCGCGCTGAGAGCGGACTTCGTCTCGCTCGTCTCGCACGAGCTGCGCACGCCGATGGCCGCGGTGATCGGCGCCTCGCGGACCCTGCAGCAGCGCTGGCGTGAGCTCTCCCCGGATCAGCGCGAGTCGTTCCTCGAGCTGATCGCGGGGGAGACGACCCGTCTTGCCGACCTGATCCGTGACGTGCTCGACACATCCCGCATCGAGGCGGGCACGTTCAGCTTCCGCTTCGGCGACGTCGATCTGGGCCAGCTCGTGCGCGACACGGTGGCGACGGCGCAGCTCGGCCAGGACGAGGTGCGCCTGCTAGCCGACGTGCGCGACCCGCTGCCGGAGATTCGCGGCGACGCGGAGCGGCTGCGGCAGGTGCTGACGAACCTGATCGACAATGCGATCAAGTACTCGCCGGCCGGAGACCAGGTCGAGGTGCGCGCCTACCAGGAGAACGGCCTCGCCCGGATCGACGTGCGCGACCACGGGCCGGGGATCGCCAAGCAGGACCAGAAGCTGATCTTCGAGAAGTTCGGGCGGGTCGCGGGGCCGGACGCGAGCCGCCCGGGCACGGGGCTCGGCCTGTTCATCGCGCGCTCGATCGCCGAGGCCCACGGCGGCGGCATCGAGGTCCATTCCTCCCCGAACCATGGCGCGACCTTCACGCTCGAGCTGCCGCTCGGGCCCTAGGAACGCGACCCGTGTAACAAGAGCTCGACGGCGCCCCTGGCACCGGTGACGGGCGACTCGATGACCTGCGGCTTCATCCATCCGGCGCGCGCCGCTCCCCTGATCGCGAGCCGACCGGCTTCGAGGACGAGGTCGGGGCCGGCGAGAGCTCTGTCAAGGCCGAGCTCGAACTGTGGCTTCACGACCGCGATCAGATCCGCGTCCGCGGCGAATGAGAGGTCGAGCTGGGGAAGCGCCCGCGCCAGCGGCAGGTACGACAGATCGGCCGTCAGCAGGTCGACCGCTTCCGGAACACGTGACCGATTCAGCTCTGCCAGGTTCATGCGCTCCAGGTTGACCACAGTGCGGCTCTGCCGCAGCGAGCCGAGCAACTGGCCGTGACCGGCGTCGACCGCGTAGACGCGTCGCGCGCCTGCGTCCACCAGCACGCGCGTGAATCCACCAGCTGCGGCGCCGAGGTCGACCGCAATTCGCTCCCGAACCGGGACGGCGAAGGCTTCCAGCGCGGCCGACAATTTCGCTTCGCCGCGCAGAGGCTCAGCCGGTCGGAGCCGAAGTGATGCGTCAAGTGGGACGAGCGCCTTCGGGTTTCGAACGGGGTAGCCGTTGACGAGAACCTCGCCGGCCGCGATCACCGCAACGGGCTCGGCGTCTGGAAACGCCTCCGAGACGAGATCGACGAGCGCCCGCAGGCGCACGCGCCGCTTGCGTGACACGAGTGCCTCCTTCCGAGTGCCTGGTCGGGGACCGGCACCGGACGGAGGCGCACGCGGAGCGTTCTACGGCTACCTGAACGGGCTCATGGAGCGGAGTCTACGCGCGACGTGGGGCTACGCCACGCGGACGCGCGAGAGGCCGAGCTCCCGCTGCACGGCGCGCGCTCGGGCGGCGATCTCGCGGCGTAGCTCCGGCGGCTCGAGGACGACCGCCTCTCCGCGGTACGAGAGGATCTCGCCGACGAGCCACTCCGGGCTGCCGACCGGGCGTTCCGCGACCGCAGAGCCGTCCGCGAGGCGCCTGGCGCCCTTCTCGAGCTCCCAGCGCGCGATCTCGGGCGAGTACCAGATGCGGGCCGGTCGCGCGTCGCGAAACTCATGCGGGTCGAAGCCTTCGCGCGGCTCGAAGTGCCCCCGCTGAAGCCGGGCGCTGCGCATCCGGTCGAGGCGGAACGACCGCTCGCCGTCACGGGTCCGGTCCCAGGTGTGCACGTACCAGTACGGCAGCCGGCGCTCGAGCGAGTACGGCTCGACGAGGTGTATCGAGACCTCTTCCTCGCCCTCCTTGAGGTAGTCGATCTCGACGAGGCGTCGTTCCCTCAGGCCGCGGCTGAGCGTTCCGACGAGGTCCTCCTCGGCCCGCTGCACCTGCGGCTCGGGCGTCTGCGCCAGCTCGAACTCGCCGAAGGTCTCCTCCAGCTTGGCCCGCACCCGCTCGAGCGGCGTGCGCGCGTCGGCTGCGATCATCGGGCCGACGAACTCGAGCGCGAGCCGGATCGCGCGCGCCTCGAGCGGAGTCAGGCGCGGCGGGGCCCGGAAGGTGTCGCCGAAGAGCTCCTTGTCGACACGGATGGTCTCGCCGTCGAGCTCCGCGTAGACCGCGTAGCACCCGCCGCCGAAGTTGACGAGATTCAGCAGCGAGAGGTGCTCCTCGAGCTGCTCGAACGGGATCTTGAAACGCTGGACGAGCTCCTGGGCCGGGAACTCGGCCTCCGAGTTCTCGCCACAGCGGTCGAGCAGGTACGCGAGCAGTGCCTGCAGCACCGCGAACCGCTCGGGGTGCAGTGGCGCCGCAGGGCGCTCGACCGTTTCCTCTTCGACCCGGCCGTCGCTCTCGTCGGCCAGGCGTTCGGGACTGCCTTCGTGCCGTTCCCGCACGAGCCTCAGGGCGCGGGCGACCTCCCGCCGCAGCTCGTCCGGCGCCTGGGGCACGGCGCGCCCGTCCTGCCGCAGCACCCACGAGGCGAGCAGCGGCAGGCTCGAGTACTCGGTCACGAAGACGCCGTCCTCGACCTTGGTGCCGAAGGTGCGCTCGACCCACCACGCGGTGTCGCCGGCGACCTCGATCCGCGCCTCGCCGATTGCGTCTCCGATCTGCCACGGCGGCCGCCCGCGGTAGCGGTCGACGTCGAACTCCTGCGGCAGCCGGAAGTCGCGTTCGCGGCGCGTGGCGAAGCGGATGTCACCGCGGATGCGGGAGACGCGGAAGGTGCGCTCGTCGTCCGCGTCGAGATCCTGGCCGACCACGTACCAGGCCCCGGCATCCTGGAAGAGCGCGAACGGGTTGATTGTCCGCTCGCGTTCCTCGTCACGTGAGATCGACCAGTAGGGGAACTTGACCGTGCGCTGCTTCGAGATCGCCGCCTCGAGCTTGCCGAGCCGGCCCTGCATCTCGGCCGAGTACTCGGGGTCGAGCACTTCGACCCGCATGGCCGTGTCGGTGGGCGCCTCCGCGAAGCCCGGCCGGCCGAGCGCGAGGTTCTGCAGCGCGAGCCGCAGCGGCTCGGCGTAGGCGAACTTGCCCTCGAGCAGGTAGAGGCACGTCTGCAGCGCCGCGAGCTCCTCGTCGGTCAGCTCCAGCGGGGGCAGGAAGTAGCGCTCGGAGCGCATCGTGTAGAGCTCCTCGCCCGTGTACTCGTCGCGCTGGGAGTGGAGCGGGACGCCGAGCGCGATCAGCTCGGCGCGGTCGGAGTAGAAGCGCCGCGCGAAGGCCTCGTCCGACATCTCCTGGTAGCCCTCGACCTGGCCCTTGATGTCGCGCGCCGTCACCGCCCGCCGCTCCGCCATCAGAAAGGCGACGAGCGAGAGCTGACGGATCAGCTTGTCCGTGTCGTGCGACACCCGGGTCGAGCCTACCGCCTACAACCTGTGGCGGCTACGCGGCGACCTTGGAACGCTCGAGGTGCTGGTGCGAGGGGCAGTAGTCGCGGTCGGGGAGCGGCGTGCGCTGGCACGGCTTGCCCTTCCGCGTCGTCGCGCGGCAGCGTGCGATGCCGCCGTCGAAGGCGCCGGCCTCGATCTGGCTCTCGATGAAGGCGACCGCCGCCGCGACCCCCTCGCGCACCGCCCATGCCACCTGTGCCTGGCACGTGATCGGGAAGTAGCGCCGGATTTCCTGGAAGAGCGCCCGGTCGGGCTTGGCGAAGTAGAGCGGGTCCTTCGCGAGCCGCTCCATCGTCTGTTCGCAGGCGTGGAGCACCTCGCGCCGGTACTGCACCCTGGTCTCAGGTGTCACGTACGGGTCGACCAGGTCCTTGATCGACCGGTAGATCGCACGTGAGTACTGATACATGCAGGCCTGAATCTGGAGCGTCCGCTCGTCCATGGCTCAGTATCTCCGGCTCCTATTAATCTCCGGCAAAGCTTTGTTAATCACGGGTTAATCCTCTGCCAGCGCGGTGGCCGTGGTGGGAGTCTAACGGCTCTCGGGCCGTGTTACAAAGTCGGCCCCTTCGTTGGCTCCGCGGTAAACGTTCGAGTGTGCGACTCAGGGCGTGATCGGCCGCGGGTACGGGCCGCGGTAGCCGTGCCGGTGAGCGTCGATGATGTGGCTCTGGGCCTCGGCCTGCGTGTCGTAGACCCCGGTGAAGATGACGAAGTAGCCCGGGTGGAGGCTCGAAAAGGAGGCGGAGTCGATCACGCCCACCTGCTTCAGGCCGAGCCGGAGCGCCTGCTTCGCCTCGGCGACCGCGCCTGTGCGGCCGTTGATCGTCGGCACCGAGTCGAGGACGATCGTCCAGCCGCTCTTGCCGGGCGGCCACCGGATCAGCGTCGCCGGTCGCGCCGCCGGGGGCGCGGCGCGCGTCGTGGCCGGCGCGGTGGCCGCCGTGGACGTGGGCTCGGGAGGAGCCTGCGCTGCCGGAAGCGGCGCCGAGCGCGCGTGGGTGAACACGAGCGTCCCGTTCGCCGAGCTCGAGCGGTCGGCGAGCCAGACGGCGGAGACGACAGCCGCCGCGGCGGCGACAAGGAGCGCCAGCAGTGCCGGCCAGATCCAGTCCCCTGGGTACCAGCCGAGCCGCCGCCGCCATGCCGAGCCGAGGGACGAAACGAGCCCTGAACGGTCCGGAATCCGAGCGCCGCACTCGAGGCAGTACTCCTGGCCCTCGGCGACGGGCGTGCCGCAGCGAGGGCACTCGCGCTCGTCGGGCCGCATCTACTCTTCCCAGGGATCGGCAGCGTGGAGGACCGTCTCGTCGACGGACCGCTTCTGCTGCTGCTGGTCCTGCGCCTGTGCCACCTCCGCTGGCTCCGCGGCCTCCTCGTCCGGCTCGACGGCGTGTCCGCAATTGGCGCAGAAGCCCGCGTCCGCCGGCAGTGGATGGCCGCACTCCTTGCACGTGACGACGGGCTCGGCGCCGACCGGGCGGCCGCAGTTCGCGCAGAAGTGGGAGCCCCACGGCACGGGCGCGCCGCACTCGCAGGTCGACGGCGCGCGGCCCGCGCTGGCGACGACTTCGAGCATCGAGTCCAGCTCGCGCAGGCGCTCCTCCAGGGCGACGATCTCGCGGCACTGCTCGATCAGCAGCTGGTCGCGGAAGCTCGAGCGCCGGTACATCTCCAACGTGAGCCCGCCGAGGTCCCGGATTCGCTCCTCGCGGGCCCTCACGATCTCCCGCCGCTCGCGGCGCAGCGCGCCCGGGGAGGGCGCCCGACGATAGATCCGCTGCGACCCGGTCGCGGCCTTCGCCGCGGAACGCCTGCGAAGCGGCCTGAGCAGGGAAAAACGCGCCACGAGCGGCGCGAGTCTAGCAGTGGCGGCGGATCCCTCTAGAAGCGGTGGTCGTCCGCTGCGCGGCGGCCGAAGCCGGCCACGAACGCGATGAACAACAGCAGCCCGATGATGCCCACCACGATCCCGACCCACGGGATCACGAAGCCGAACACGATGCCGATCACGATCAGTGCGATGGCTAGGCCGATCATGGGCGCTCCCTTCCCCCGGGACGAGCCCCCAAACTACAAGTCGACGACGACGAGCCGGTCCTCGGTCAGCTCGCGCACGGCGTAGGCAGGGCCCTCGCGGGTGTTCCCGGAGTCCTTCACGCCGCCGTAGGGCATCTGGTCGGCGCGGAATGTCGGGGCCTCGTTCACGGTCACGCCGCCGAACTCGAGCTGTTGCGCCGCGCGCATCGCCGAGTCGAGCCGGCTCGTGAAGATCCCGGCCTGCAGCCCGTAACGGGTCGAATTGGCGAGCTCGATCGCCTCGTCGAGCGACTCGACGGAGTTCAGCGTCACGACCGGGCCGAAGACCTCCTCGCAGCTCACCTTGAGCTCGGGTGAGGCAGTTCCGATCACGGTCGGCACGATCAGGCCGTCCTGTTCCTCGCCGCCGGCGAGGATCTCGGCGCCGCCGGCTCGCGCCTCCTCGATCCACCCGAGGATGCGCTCGCGGGAGCCTTCGTCGATCACCGGGCCGACGTCGGTTTCCTCGTCGGCCGGGTCGCCGAGCCTCAGCGCCTGCACCCGGGGAAGGAACCTCTCGACGAACGCGTCGTACGCGGGCCGCTCGACGTACAGCCGCTGGACGGAGATACAGCTCTGGCCCGCAAAGGAGAAGGCGTGTGCGGCCATCGCGGCGGCGGCGGCATCGATGTCGGCGTCGGCGGTCACGATCACGGGTGTCGCGTTGCCGAGCTCGAGGTTGACCTTCTTGTGCGGCGCGCGCTCCTTGAGGCCCCAGCCGACGGCACCTGACCCGGTGAAGGTGATCGCCCTCACGCGACCGTCCTCCACCAGCACGTCGCCGATCTCGGACGAGGAACCGGCCACGACGTTAAGCCACCCCGGAGGCAGGCCGGCCTCCTCCTCGAGCTCGGCGAGGAGGAGCGCCGAGAGCGGCGTCTGGCCCGCCGGCTTGAGCACCACTGCGCAGCCGGCCGCCAGCGCGGGTGCGAGCTTGTGCGCGACGAGGTTGAGCGGGAAGTTGAACGGCGTGATCGCCCCGACGACCCCGATCGGCCGCCGCAGGGTGAACGCGAGCTTGCCCTCGCCCGCCTGGGCGGCGTCCATCGGCACCATCTCGCCGGCGAGCTTGCGCGCCTCGACGGCGGCGAACGTGTAGGTCGACATCGCACGCTTGGCCTCCACGCGGGCGGCCTTCATCGGCTTGCCGGCCTCGTCCGAGATCTGCCGCGCGACCTCGTCGTGGCGCCTCGCCAGGCCCGCGACGACGCGAACCAGGATCTCGGCGCGCTTGTGAGCCGGTAGCGGCTCGCGCATCGCTTCCTCGGCGGCCTCGATCGCGCGCCTCGTCTCGGCGGCGCCCGCCTTCGCGACGCGGCCGACGACCTCGTTCGAGTACGGCGAGCGGACCTCGAGCCACTCTCCGGTCTCGACCCAGTCGCCGGCGACGAAGAGCTTCCGGTCCGCGACGGTTGTTGCCACGCCACAAGTCTAGGAATACTCACCCACGTGTCGCTGGATATCCGCTACGCACGCAGCGGCGGCGTCGCGATCGCCTACCAGGTCGTCGGCGACGGAGACGTCGACCTCGTGTTCGTCCCGGCCTACGTCTCGAACCTCGTCTACGGCTGGGAGGTGCCGCATTGGCGCGGCTTCTACGAACGGCTCGCCCGGAGCTTCCGGCTGATTCTGTTCGACAAGCGCGGGACCGGCCTGTCGGACGTCGGGGGCCACTTTCCTGCTCTGGAGACCCGCATGGACGACGTGCGCGCCGTCCTCGACGCAGTCGGCTCGACGAGCACAGTCCTGTTGGGCTCGCACGACGGCTGCTCGATGGCCGCGCTCTTTGCGGCGACGTACCCCGAGCGCACCCGGGCCCTCGTGCTCTTCCACCCCGTCGCACACGATCCCGATTTGGGGAACGAGGCGTCCCTCGACGAGCTGGCGGAGTTGCGCGACGAGTGGGGCACGCGGGAGTTCACGGACCGGCTTCTCGCGCAGGGTGCGCCGTCCCTCTACCCGGACCCCAAGGAGCGGGAGTGGTTCGCCAACTGGCTGCGCCTGGGGGCGAGCCCGGCCGTGGCCTATGCGTTGAACCGGGCCTGGTTCGAGACTGACCTGCGCAACGTGCTTCCCTCGGTCCGCGTGCCGACGCTCGTGCTCTACCGGCAGGACGTGCCCCTGGACCTGACACGCGACGCCGAAGGTCACTCCCGAGATGTCGCGAGGCAGATTCGCGGCGCCCGGCTCATGCGAGTGTCGGGCAAAGACCGCTTCCCCATCGCCCTCTCGCCGGAGATTCCGGACGAGATCGAGCGCTTCGTGGCGGGCGAGACGATTCCCGAGGTCCCCGAGAGCGTGCTCGCGACGATTCTCTTCACGGACATCGTCGGCTCCACAATGCGGGCCGCGGAGCTCGGTGATCGCGCCTGGCGCGAGCTGCTCGAGCAGCACCACGAGCTCGCGCGACGAGAGCTGGTGCGTTACCGCGGCGAGGAGAAGGACACGGCCGGAGACGGGTTCTTCGCCACGTTCGACGGCCCCGCGCGGGCGATTCGCTGTGCGCAAGCGATCGTGGACGGGATGCGCGAGCTCGGCCTCGAGGTGCGGGCCGGGGTGCACACCGGAGAGTGCGAGCTACACGAGGGCAAGGTCGCCGGGCTCGCGGTAGTGATCGGCGCGCGCGTCTCCGCGCTCGCGGGCGGAGGGGAAGTGCTGGTGTCGCAGACGGTCAAGGACCTCGTCGCCGGAGCAGGAGTCGAGTTCGAGGACCGGGGCGAGCACGAGCTGAAGGGCGTCCCGGGCAGCTGGCGGCTGTACGCCGTCGCCGATGTCGACACCCAGGCGCACGGCGCACGCGGGGAAAGCTGATGGCCACGGAGATGCCCGATGTCCAGTACGCGCGGAGCGGCGACTTCGCGATCGCCTACCAGGTGGTCGGGGAGGGCCCGCTCGACATCGTCTTCGTGCGCGGAACGCTCGCCGACCTGCTCGCCGCCTGGGATGAGCCCTTGTTCGTCGACCACGTCCAGGGGCTGGCCCGCTTCGGGCGTGTGCTGCTGTTCGACAAACGGGGCAGCGGCCTGTCGGACCCGGTACGCCAGGTGCCGACGCTCGAGACGCGCATGGACGACATCCGTGCCGTGATGGACGCGGCCGGCTCGGAGCGGGCCCTGCTCTGGGCGGCTCACGAGGGCACGCGGATCGCGCTCCTGTTTGCGGCCACCTACCCGGAGCGCACGGCCGCGCTCGTCCTCTACGACCCGACAGCCCGAGGCCTCTGGGCGCCCGACTATCCGTGGGCCGCTGACGACGACGAATGGCGGCGCGAGCTCCGCACGATCGGCGAGCGGTGGGGTGATCGGCAAGACCTCTCGGAGCGGGCTCTGCAATTGGCCCCCTCCGGGGCGGATGACCCCGCATTCGTCGACTGGTGCGTGTGGTACCTGCGCCGGAGCGCGAGCCCGGGCGAGGCTGTCACGTTCCACCGCATGTCGATGGAAGGCGACGTCCGCGACGTGCTCCCGACGGTGCGCGCGCCGACGCTGGTCCTTGACCGAACGGCCGCACGAGATGAGGCCGCGTGGGTCGCCGCTCGCCTCGCGGAGTCGCGGCGGATCGAGGTCGCGCTCCGGGACTGGTTCAGCTGGGCCGACCCCGAGCCCAACGAGGCTCTGCTCGACGAGACGCGTCTGCTCGTGGACGGTCTCGCCGCACCGCCGAGGGCCGACCGCGTCCTCGCCACCGTGCTTTTCACGGACATCGTCGGCTCCACAGACAAGGCCGCCGAGCTCGGCGACGCACGGTGGCGCAGCCTTCTCGATCGCCACCACGCCCTCGTTCGGGCCGAGCTGGCGCGGTTCCGCGGCGAGGAGTTGGACAACGCGGGAGACGGCTTCTTCGCCGCCTTCGACGGGCCGGGTCGCGCGATCGAGTGCGCGCTCGCAATCCGCGAGGCCGTCCGCGCCCTCGATCTCGAGATCCGCGCCGGTCTCCACACCGGCGAGTGCGAGCGGATGGACGGCAAGCTCGGCGGGATAGCCGTGCCGACCGGCGCGCGGGTCGCGTCGCTCGCGGCTCCCGGCGAGGCGCTCGTTTCCCAGACGGTGAGAGATCTCGTCGCGGGGTCGGAGATCGCATTCGACGAGCGCGGGGTGCACGAGCTGAAGGGAGTTCCGGGCGAGTGGCGTTTGTACGCTGTCCTCGATGCGTGACGCGCTGATCGTCGACGCCGTCCGCTCGCCGATCGGCAAGCGGAACGGGACGCTGGCCTCGTTGCGCGCGGACGAGCTCGCGGGGCAGGTGCTGAACGCCCTCGTCGAGCGCAACGGGCTCGATCCCGCCGAGGTCGAGGACGTGCAGATGGGGTGCGTGTCGCAGGTCGGCGAGCAGGGCTGGAACATCGCGCGCATGTCGGCGCTGGTCGCCGGCTGGCCCGAGTCGGTCGCTGGCACGACGGTTGACCGCCAGTGCGGCTCCTCGCTGCAGGCGGCGTTCAACGCGGCGGCAGCCGTGTCGTTCGGACAGCTCGACGTGGTGGTCGCAGCCGGAGTCGAGTCGATGTCGCGCGTGCCTATGGGCTCGAGCGGCGGCGACCTCTCCGACCGGCTGCTCGAGCGCTGGGAGATCGTGCCCCAGGGCATCTCGGCGGAGCTGATCGCCGAGGAGTGGGGCCTTTCGCGCGAGGAGCTCGATGCGTACTCGTACGAGTCGCACCGGCGCGCGCTCGCGGCGATCGAGGAGGGGCGGTTCGCGCGCGAGGTGGTGCCCGTCGAGGTCTCAAACCCGCACACGGGGGTGCTGTTCAGCGTCGACGAGACGCCGCGCGCTGACACGTCGCCGGAGGCCCTCGCGGCGCTGAAGCCCGCGTTCCTGCCGGATGGCAAGGTCACGGCGGGAAACTCGAGCCAGATCTGCGACGGCGCGGCGGCTGTGCTCGTCACGAGCGAGGCCGCCTGCTCGCGCCTGGGGCTCGAGCCCCGCGCGCGGTACGTCGCCTTCGGGCTCGTGGGCGTCGACCCGCGGCTGATGCTGCACGGCACCCCCGAGGCGTCCGCGCGTGCCCTGCGTCGCGCCGGGCTCTCGTGGGACGAGGTCGCGGTCGTGGAGGTGAACGAGGCCTTCGCCTCGGTCGCGCTCCAGTTCATGCGCGATGCCGGCCTCGATGAGCGCCGGCACGACGTCAATCCGAACGGCGGCGGCATCTCGCTGGGGCATCCGCTGGGCGCGACCGGCGCGCGGGTGACGGCGACGCTGCTCAACGAGCTCGAGCGTCGCGGCGAGCGGTACGGCGTGGCGACGATGTGCATCGGCTTCGGCCAGGCGATCGCCGCAGTGGTGGAGCGCCTGTAGACGAGCCGCAGGAGATCGTCCGCGCCGGGTACGACGCGATCGCGGAGCGGTACGCAGCGTGGGCGGCCGGCTTCGAGACGCCGGTCAGCTCGTGGCTGGCGAAGTTCGTAGAGCTGGTGCCGGCCGGGGCGCGGGTGGTGGAGCTGGGCTGCGGGGGCGACAACCCGTCGATGCGCGAGCTCGCGGGCCGGTACGACTACCTCGGGGTCGACATCTCGGCTGCGCAGCTCGAGCGGGCCCGGCGGGCGGTGCCGCACGCGCGGTTCGTGCTCGCTGATGCGCTGCGGGTCGAGCTCGAGCCAGGATCGTTCGACGGAGTCGTGTCGCTGTTCATGCTCGGGCACATTCCCCGCGCAGAGCAGGCGCCTCTGCTCTCGCGGATCGCCGGCTGGCTCCGCCCTGGAGGTTGCCTGCTGGCGACGATGGGGACGGCAGAAGCCGAGGACGAGGTGGAGGAGGACTGGCTCGGCGCGCCGATGTTCTTTGCCTCCTTCGACGAGGCGACGAATCGCGAGTTGCTGGCCGAGGCCGGCTTCGAGCTGGTCGAGGCGCGGGTCGTCCCGTTCGAGGAGCCCGGGCACGGGCTGGTGCCGTTCATGTGGGTGCTGGCCCGGTTGGGATCGGTCGGCAAACGCGGGCCGGGTCTGAGCGGGTCACCGACTGTGGACCGCGGCTGAGCGCGTCGCCGATCGTGGACCGGGCCGAGCGCGTCGCCGATCGGCACACTTTCGGCACGCCTCCTTCACACACTCGTGACGATTTCCCGGCTACGCTCAAAACCGAGGGCAAGGGGCCGAAGGCCCCGGGGAAAATGGTTTCACGCGCGCGGGCGTGAACATGTACGCCTCGGCGCGGCCGAGGTCGTGAATTAGGATCGCGCGCCGTGGAGATCTCGCGCGTAGGCGTTGTCGGGCTCGGCACGATGGGTGCCGGGATCGCGCAGGTCTGCCTTCAGGCCGGGCTGGAGGTCGTCGGCCGCGAGGTCGCGCCGGAGCTGGGCGAGCGAGCGCGAAGCACGATCGACCACTACCTCTCGCGAGGCGTCGAGAAGGAGCGCCTCACGCGGGACGAGAAAGACGCTGCGCTCGGGCGCCTCGAGCTCACGACCGAGCTTGCGGACCTCGCCGACTGCCGGCTCGTGATCGAGGCCGCGTTCGAGGACCTCGAGGTCAAGCGCGAGCTCTTCGCCGAGCTCGACCGTCTCCTGTCACCGCCCGCCATCCTCGCCACGAACACCTCTGCGCTCTCCGTCACGCAGATCGCCGACGCGACGAGCGCCCCCGAGCGCGTCGTCGGCCTCCACTTCTTCAATCCGGCGCCGGTGCTTCCGCTCGTCGAGGTCGTCCGCACCGCGCACACGAGCGAGGAGGCCTTCGACAGCGCCTATGCGTTCGCGCAGCGAATCGGCAAGGAGCCCGTCGCCTGCAACGACACGCCCGGCTTCATCGTCAACCGCATCCTGATCCCGCTCCTGAACGACTGCGTGCGCGTCCTCGACGAGGCGCGGGTGAGCCTGGACGACGTCGACCGCGCGATGCGCTTCGGCGCCAACTGGCCGATCGGGCCGTGCGCGCTGATCGACCTGATCGGCGTCGACGTCCACGTCCATGCCTCCGAGGCGCTCCACGGCGCACTCGGCGAGGAGCGGATGGCCCCGCCCGAGCGGCTGCTCGAGATGCTGAAGCAGGGCCAGCTCGGCCGGAAGAGTGGCCGCGGCTTCTACCGCTACGACACCTAGCGCGTCAGCCGCGACCAGACGTTGTCGACGAGCCGGGAGACCGTCGGGTCCGTGATCGACGCCGCGAAGTTCAAGACGCCGGCCGCGAACACCCTCGCTCCCGCTCCGGTCTCGTAGTAGGTCATCTCCGCGTCGTGCTTGCCGATCAGGTTCGGGCTGCGCGCGAGCACGCGCACGCTCGGAGGAGAGCTGGGCGCGCGGGCGTCGAGCTCCAGCCCGTAACGGCCGAATCCCGAGCCGTTCCGCAGGCCGGTCCCCGCGAACGCCCACGGAACGGCGACGGCACCCTGCACGACGTACGGGCCACGGCGCCGCACGAAGCTGCTCGCGGCCCACTGGACGCCGACGAGCGACGCCTCGGGCCGGCCGAGCCGCCGCCAGAGCTGCATGCGCCGCAGCAGCGATCTCTCGCGCGTCACCTTCCAGAGGAAGTTGTTCGACGAGAGGAACATCAGCCGCCCGCCGAGGTCGCGATAGCGGCGCACGACGTCGTAGACATGAGCGCTGACGTACTCCTCATGGCCAGGGAAGACGACGAGGTGGTACGCGCGGCGGAGCTCCTCGCCGCTGCGGACCCGGGAGAGGTCGTCGTCCGAGAGGTAGTCCACGGCCTTCCCGGTCCGCTTCAGCCACGAGATGAAGCCGAGGTCCCAGTCGTGGAACCGTGACGGGTCGCCGAAGCCGAGGTAGGGGCGGCCCAGGTCGACGGTGGGGCTGGCGGCGCCTGGGGCCACGTACCAGCTGTCGCCCCAACCGTCGCCGTCTGCGTCGAAGACGTTGTACGCCTGCCACGTGTTCGTCGAGAGCACGACGGCGACCCGGTGCTCGCCGAGCCTGCGCGGCCGCACGATCAGCGGCGCGTAGCCGACCCGGCGGCCCGAGGAGATGACGCGCAAGAAGTAGAGGCCGCTCTCGGAGATGCCCGCAAGGCTGATCTGGACGACGTGGGGGGCGCTGCCTCGCCGTTGCCAGTCGAAGCGAAACGCGGGCCCCACGGGAGCTCCGCCGGTTCGCAGGTCGTGCACGGTCGGCCGTGGGACGTTCGTGAGCGAGACGAGCTGAAGCCGAACCCGCCGCGCGTCGGTTGCGATCCTGACGGTCGCCACGCCGCCGAGCCGGTAGCTGCGGGCCAGGAACTCGGCCTCGATGCCCTGCACGCGGACGACCAAGCCGCTCGTCAGGCGGTTGCGCCGTGGCGGCTCGAAGCCGTAGACACGGCGCCCGCCGTGAAGGCCCACGACAACGAAGCGCACGAGGTACGTCCGGTCCGGCGTCGTTCGGGCGGGCTCCCAGACGACCGTGTGCGGCCCGGGAGCGAGGAGGCGGCGAGTGGTCCAGACCGTCCGCGCCGGCCGCTGGACCTCGTTGGTCGCGACCACACGCACCTCGACCGTCGCCTTCTGGTCGAGCTTGAAGCGGATCAGCGCGCGCTCGCGGAAGTCGTCGCTGTTCGGGCTCACCGTCGTCAGCCACGGGGTATCGCCCGCGAAGGGAGTGCCGCCGTTCGAGATGCGCAGGCCCAGCAGTCGCGGAGGCCCCGGCTGGGCGGAAATGGAGGCCGAAAGTCCGAATACGGCCGCTGCAACCACTGTTGCCGCCAGACCCCACCTCGTCCGTTTACGCATTCCTAACAACCCGCTTAACCGCCACACACCAAGGGTGCCGATACTGTGGATCGTATGAGGCGGATGCTGCTTGTCATTGGGGTAATTGCCGCGATCACGGTACCGCTGGCGGGTGCAAAAGACCCGCCCACCGACGGAACGCTGTCGGTCAAGCGCGGCCACGGGGCAATCGTCCTGAAGCTGAAAGGCACGGTGATCGGACGCGTCAAGAACGGCCGCGTCCAGATCCGGGACTTTCGTCCGCTCGACAGCAACGACCCGAAGATCACGTGCCCGCGGAATCGCATCCGGCACGTCGGCGCGGGCATTTGGATCTGCAAGGGCCGCAACGTCAGCTTTCGCGTCGACGATGCCCGATTCAACGTGAACGTCCGCGGCACCGGGATCTGGATCTCGGCGGTGGGGCGCGGCCCGGGCACGGTTGACGGGATGGGCGAAGACGGCATTCCCGACGGCGTCATGTCCATCGACAACGCGCCCTACGAGTCGCTCCCGGACGTGCTGACGGACTTCTACCTCGGCACGCCGCCGGCATCGCCCCGGTTCTGACGGGTGTCTCTGGCATCCTGAGGCCATGGCAGCGCAGGCGCAGACGGTCTTGGTCGTCGAGGACGAGTCCTCGATCGCATCGTTCGTCGCGCTCTACCTGAAGAACGCGGGCTACGCCGTTCGCACAGCCGCGACGGGCAGGGACGGCCTGGCCCAGGCCGAGTCCGAGCGGCCCGACCTGATCGTCCTCGACCTGATGCTCCCGGACGTCGACGGCATCGAGGTGTGCCGCCGAATCCGCCAGGGCTCAGACGTGCCGATCCTCATGCTGACCGCGCGCGACGAGGACGTGGACAAGATCATCGGCCTCGAGGTCGGCGCCGACGACTACCTGACCAAGCCGTTCAACCCGCGGGAGCTCGTGGCGAGGGTGAAGTCGATCCTGCGCCGTGCCGTTCCCGACCGGCGGGACGTCGAGTCGAAGCAGATCAAGCACGGCGACCTCGAGATCGACGCGGGCCGGCGTGAGGCGCGGGTGAGCGGAAAGGAGATCCAGCTCGCGCCGAAGGAGTTCGACCTGCTCTGGGAGCTGCTCGACCACCGGGGCCTCGTCCTGACCCGCGACCAGCTGCTCGAGCGGGTCTGGGGCTACACCTTCGCCGGCGACACGCGCACCGTCGACGTGCACGTGCGCCAGCTGCGACGCAAGCTCGGCGACGCATCGCCGATCGTCACGGTCTGGGGGGTGGGCTACAAGGTCTCCCCCGCGCGCGACGCGGCGGTGAGCGCCTAGGGAGCGTGCCGGTTGCTTCGGTCGCTCCGCTTCCAGCTCCCGGCGCTCTTCCTGCTCGCGGTCGTGGTGGCCGGGCTCGTCTCGGCGGCGATCGCGCTGCGGCTGTTCCGCCAGTACGCGCAGGACCGGGCGCGCGCGCAGGCGTACGCCGAGGTCGGCCGCGAGGCGAAGGGCCTGACCCAGCTCTACGCGCAGCAGGCCGGGTTCAAGCGGCTCTCGGCGAAGCGGCTCGAGCAGGCGACGGGCGACCGCATCTACTACGACGGGCTCGACCTCTTCCCCGGTCAGAAGGGCCCGACCTTCCGGAGGCTTC
The DNA here is from genome assembly GCA_046726435.1 of Actinomycetota bacterium. Taxonomy (GTDB): domain Bacteria; phylum Actinomycetota; class Thermoleophilia; order Gaiellales; family Gaiellaceae; genus AC-32. The sequence continues at coordinate 13,135 of JBKPAM010000179.1, read as the reverse complement.
CGAGGGGGGCCGTCGACATCCGTGCCGTGCAGGCGCACCCTCGAAACGGTGTGTCCTTCGTCTTCCGGCCTCCGGGGACAAGCCAGAAGCTGCTCGCCGCGGCCCGGCCGATCACCGTCGGCAGGAACTACCTGGGGACGATCGTGGTCGCGAAGCCGGAGACGGTGCTCGCCCAGCGCTGGCTTGCGATCGTCGAGCGGCTGCTGATCGCATTCGCCGGCGGTGTCCTCGTTGCCGCCGCCTTCGCCTGGTACCTCTCGCGCCGCATCACCACCCCGGTGCTGAAGCTCACGCGCGCCGCGGACGAGGTGGCGCGCGGGGAGTACGACGTGGACGTGCCGGAAGGAGGCGCGGGAGAGATCGGCGAGCTCGCCCACAGCTTCAGGGGAATGGCCTCGCGGCTCGCCGAGTCGGAGACGCGTGAGCGGAACTTCCTGATGACGGTCACGCACGAGCTGCGCACGCCGCTGACGGCGATCCGCGGGCACGTCGAGGCCCTGCGCGAGGGTGTCGTCACGGACGAGGCGCTGCGGCTTGCCTCGCTCACGGTCATCGCCGCCGAGGCCGAGCGGCTCGAGCGGCTCGTCGGCGACGTGCTCGACCTGGCGAAGCTCGATGCGCACCGCTTCACGGTGCTGCACGAGGAGGTCGACATGGAGCGGCTCGTCGACCGCGCCTACGCCACCTTCAGTGAGGAGGCGAGGCGGCGCGAGATCGACTACCGCCGCGAGGTGGAGTCGAAGCCGGTGATCCTCTCGGACGGCGACCGGGTGCTTCAGATCATCTCGAACCTGCTCTCGAACGCGTTCCGGTGGACCCCCGACGGAGGCCGGATCGAGCTCGAGCTCACGGCCACGGACGGGACGGTCTACGTGGCCGTCGACGACAGCGGGCCCGGGGTCCCGCCGTCGGAGCGCGAACGGATCTTCCGGCCGTTCTGGTCGCGCGGTGGCGGCGGCACGGGTCTCGGGCTCGCGATCGCGCACGAGCTCGCGGCGGCGCTGGGCGGGCGCATCAGCCTCGAGAGCTCGGCGGAGCGGGGGAGCCGCTTCGAGCTCGTCCTGCCGGTGCGCCCGCGTTAGGTGGGCTGGGAGGGCCACGCCAGCGGGCAGAATCCCGCCGTGGTCGCTGCGCCCGAAGTCGTCGAGCTGCCTCGCCGGCGCTCGCCTGCGCGGGCCGCGCTCGTGGCTCTGCGGCCGCGGCAGTGGTCGAAGAACCTGCTCGTGTTCGCCGGGCTTGTCTTCGCGGCGAAGCTGGGCGACCCGCCGCGGTGGGCGGAGGCCTGCGTCTGCTTCGTCGCTTATTGCGCGGTCTCGAGCGCCGCGTACCTCGCGAACGACGTCCGCGACCGGAACGACGACCGCCTGCATCCCGTCAAGCGGGCCAGGCCGATCGCGCGGGGAGAGCTGTCACCGGGCGCAGCGATCCTGATCGCCGCCGGGCTCGCCGTGCTGGCGCCGCTCCTGCTCGCACCACTCGGGTTCGCGTCCGTCCTGCTCGTGCTCGCCTTCGCGGCGCTCCAGGCCGGCTACACGCTGCGACTGAAGCACGTCGTCCTGCTCGACGTACTGACGATCTCGGCGCTGTTCGTAATCCGGGCCGCGGCCGGCGCGGAGGCCGTCGACGTGCCGATCTCGGCCTGGCTGCTGCTCTGCACGGCGCTGCTGGCCCTCTTTCTCGCTCTCGCCAAGCGCCGGGGCGAGCTCGTGCTCGTCCACGCGGAGCGGACCCCGGGGAGGCCGGTGCTCGACGGCTACTCGCTCGAGCTCGTCGACCAGCTGACCGGAATCGTGGCGTCGGCGACGGTGATCGCATACGCGATCTACACACTCACCGCCGGCCACTCGCGCGCTCTGCTCGCGACGGTTCCGTTCGTCGTCTTCGGCGTCTTCCGCTACCTGTTGCTGATCCACCGTGACGACGTCGGCGAGGAGCCCGAGCAGGTGCTGCTGACCGACGTGCCGATCCTGCTCGCGGTGGCGGGCTGGATCGCGACCGCGGCGACGATCCTGGCGCTGAGCTGAAGCGCGTAGTTGTCTTAGTCGCCGCGCTTGCGGTGGCCGTCTTCGTCGGGCTGGCGTTCTACTCCGACTTCAACCTGGGCGCGGAGCTGAAGAGCTTCCGCTGGGAGCTCTTCCCGCTGGCGCTCGCGCTAACGGCGCTCAACTACCTGGTCCGCTTCTGGCGCTGGCAGCGGTACCTCGCTCGCCTGGAGATCGAGGTGCCGCCGGGGCGCAGCTTCTCGATCTTCGTCGCCGGGCTGACGATGACGATCACGCCGGCGAAGCTCGGCGAGCTGCTCAAGTCGGGGCTGCTGAAACGCTCGTTCGAGGTGCCTGTGCGGCGCTCCGCGCCAGTCGTGCTCGTCGAGCGGGTGACCGACGCGACCGGCGTGGTCGTGCTCGCCGTCGCCGGCGGTGCCGCTACGCAGAGATGGCCGCCGCTCGTGATCGCGCTCGTCGCGGTCGCAGGTGCGGTGTTCCTGGTGCGCAGCCCGCTACTCGAACGGTTCACGTCGCTCGGCGAGGCGCCCGCCGCTGCCCGGGCGCTGCTCACGACGCCGCTGCTCGTCGGCATGACGCTCCTGTCGGCCGTCTCCTGGCTGTTCGAGTGCCTCGCGGCCTACGTCTGCGTGCGGGGGCTCGAGCTGGACCTGTCGTTCCCGGACACGATCGTGGTCTTCACGCTCGGCAGCCTCGCCGGCGCGCTCTCCTTCCTGCCCGGCGGCCTGGGCGTCGCCGAGACCAGCATGACCGGGCTGATCCGGGCCCTCGGGGACGTGTCGAAGGCCTCGGCGGCAGCCGCGACGGTGCTGATCAGGCTCGCGACGCTCTGGTTCGCGTTTGCGCTTGGGCTGGTGGGGCTGGCGGTCGAAGAACGCCTGGCACGAACTAGGACCGGACGCACGGGCAAGGCCCATACGTCCTCCAAGCGGCACCGGCGAGCGGCGCCTTAGCCGGTGCGGCGCTCTTCCATGCGGTAGACGATCGCTCCCTCGCCCGTCTGGAGCATGCGCTCGAGCGTCGACAGACGCCGCTCGACCGCCTTCCAGCTCGAGGTGATCAGGTCGACCACGAGCCCCAGATCGTCCACGCGCGCGTGCCGTTCCGAGAGGAGGTCGCCTTCGACCCGCTCGAGCCTGCGGATCACCTGGTTCGTGAGACCGCGGATCTCGGCCAGGTTGCGGCCGACGGGCCGGACCTGTTCGCTCAGGCCGTTGGTGACGGCATCCTCGACCTTCGCGGGGATCGTGACCTCGAGCTCGGCGGCCGTCTGCGCCAGTTCCTCTACCTGGGCCCGAGCCCGCTCGAGCGCAGCGTCCACGGCGGCCGCGTCCGGGCGCCCCTCGGCGGCCTCGCGCAGGCGCTCGCGCGTCCTCTCGATCGCGTCGTCGGTCATCCCCGGCAACGGTAGCGTTGGGGTCGGATGAGGTCGTCCGAGCTCGATTACGACTTACCGCCCGAGCTGATCGCGCAGCACCCGGTCGAGCGGCGCGACCACTCGCGGCTCCTGGTCCACGACCGCGCGAGCGGCGAGACCCGCCACCGGCGCTTCGACGAGTTGCCGGGCGAGCTGCCCGAGGGGACGCTCGTCGTGGTCAACGACACGCGTGTGCTGCCGGCCCGCCTCCGGCTCGAGCGCCCTGGCGGGGGCGAGGCCGAGGTGCTCCTGCTCGAGCGGATCGGCTCGAACGGCACGTGGGAGGGGCTCGCGCGACCCTCGCGCAAGCTGCGGCCGGGTCAACGGTTGGGGCCGGTGCAGCTCCTCGAGCCGCTCGGTGAAGGACGGTGGCGGCTGCGCCTCGAGGGGGAGCCGGCGGGCGAGGCACCGCTGCCCCCGTACATCCATGAGCCGCTCGCCGACCCGGAGCGCTATCAGACCGTCTACGCCGAGCGGGAGGGCTCCGCGGCGGCGCCCACGGCGGGCCTTCACTTCACGCCGGAGCTGCTGGCCCGGCTCGACGTGGAGCCCGTGACGCTGCACGTCGGGCTCGACACCTTCCGGCCGATCGCCGCCGACGACCTCGACCGCCACACGCTCCACAGCGAGCGCTACGAGGTCGAGCCGGCAGCGTGGGAGCGGATCCGCCGGGCCGAGCGCGTGCTTGCCGTCGGGACGACGACGGTGCGGGTGCTCGAGTCGCTGGCCCGCGGAGCTCCCCTGCGTGGGCGGACCGACCTGTTCGTGAGGCCGGGGTTCGAGTTCCTCCGCGTCGATGCGCTGCTGACGAACTTCCACCTGCCTCGCTCGACTTTGCTCGCGCTCGTGATGGCGTTCGCGGGAGTGGACGAGACGCGTGGGCTCTACCGGCTGGCGATCGAGGGGCGGTACCGCTTCTACTCGTTCGGCGACGCGATGCTGCTCCTGTGAGCGCGCGCCTCGAGGTTCGGCGGGCCGAAGCTCAAGACGTGGACCAGATCGTCGGTGTCCTCTCCGAGGCGGCCGCGTGGCTGCTCGCGCGCGAGGTCCGCCAGTGGCCCGACCCGTTTCCGCGCGAGCGAGTCTCGGCGGTGGTCGCGCGGGGCGACTTCTACCTGGCCTCGTCGGGAGGCGAGACCGTCGCGACCCTCGCCCTGATGTGGAGCGACCCGACCTTCTGGGGCGAGCGGCCGCCGGACGCCGGGTACGTCCATGCGCTTGCCGTGCGTCGCGCATGGGCGGGCCGGGGTGTCGGCGCGTCGCTGCTCGACTGGGCCGGCGAGCAGGTGGCCGGGGCGGGGCGGGAGTACCTGCGCCTCGACTGCCTCGCCGCCAAGCTGCGGCGGTACTACGAGCGCCACGGTTTCGAGCTTCGGGGCGAGGTGGCGGTCGACGACTTCACCTCGGCGCTCTACGAGCGGCGCTGCTGGAAGGCGACGACGGCCGGCGTCGAGGGGCACGGCACGGCCGGGGACGTGGGGCCCGAGGCCGGGGACGCCGTCGCCGCGGGCGTCGCGAAGAAGCCGCCGTCGGGACCAGTGGAGACATCGGCTCAGATCCGCCACGAAGCCGGCACAGACAGGCGTCGATTCCGCGGGTACGCTCGCAGCGGGAGCGAGGGTGGCCCACCACCCCCACCCATTGAGGGTGGGGGTGCGCTCCGGGCTCACGGATTCGCGGGTCCTGGCGAGTTTGCCGGCGGGTTCCCGGGCGCACTAGCGGGTGCAGGCCCGTGAGCGAGCCCCTGAGCGAGCCCCTGGGCGCGCCGCGCTTCGAGCTTCGCGCCACCGATGGTGCCGCTCGCGCCGGCGTGCTCCGCACCGCGCACGGTGAGCTCGAGACGCCCGGGTTCATGCCGGTCGGCACCAAGGCAACGGTCAAGGCCGTCGACCCCGACGAGCTCGAGAGCCTCGGCGCCCAGATCCTGCTCGGCAACACGTACCACCTCCACTTCCGTCCCGGCACTGACCTGATCGCCCAGCTCGGCGGCCTGCATGCCTTCATGGGCTGGGACGGCCCGATCCTCACCGACTCGGGCGGGTTCCAGGTCTTCTCGCTGCGGCACACGATCCTGCGCCAGGACGACGAGGGCGTCACCTTCCGCTCGGTCTACGACGGCGACGAAGCGCGCTTCACGCCGGAGCTGGTCGCGCGACTCCAGGCCCGGCTGGGCTCGGACATCGCCATGTGCCTCGACGTCGTCCCGCCGCCGGGCGTCCCCAGACAGGAGCTCGCCGAGGCCGTCCGCCGCACCACGCTGTGGGCGAGCCGCCAGAAGAGCGCCGACCGTGCGCCCGGCCAGCTGCTCTTCGGCATCGCCCAGGGCGGCTCCGATCCCGAGCTCCGCCGCCGCAGCGTCGAGGAGATAGCCGAGCTCGGCTTCGACGGCCTCGCCCTCGGCGGCCTGGCGATCGGGGAACCGCGGGAGCAGATGCTGGACACCACGGCCTGGTCGGCCGAGCTGCTCCCGACACACCAACCGCGGTACTTCATGGGCATCGGCGACCCGATCGGGATCCTCGAGGTGATCGAGTGCGGCATCGACATGTTCGACTGCAGCTTGCCCACCCGAAACGCACGGACAGGCAGTGCCCTGACCTGGGAGGGCCAGCTCAACCTGAAGAACGCCCGCTTCGCACGTGACCCGCTCCCCCTCGACGAAGGCTGCGCCTGCCCCGCCTGCACTCGCTTCACGCGGGCCTACGTGCGGCACCTGCTCAACCAGCAGGAGATCCTCGGCCTGCGGCTGTTGAGCCTGCATAATCTGCGTTTCGTGCTCGACCTCGTCGCCGGCGCTCGCGCGGCGATCGCTCGGGGAGAGCTGCAGTCGTACAAGGAGGAAGCGCTGGCGAGGCTCCAACTCTCCGAGGAAGCACCAACGTGAGCTACCTGATCATCCTCGTCGCGCTCTTCGCACTGATGTGGTTGCTCCTGATCCGCCCGCAGCGGCGGCGCCAGATGGAGCAGGCGCGGGTCCAGGACGTACTGGAGGCGGGCGACGAGATCCTCACTGCGGGCGGCATACACGGCACCGTCCGTGATCTCGACGGCGAGATCGTCCACGTCGAGATCGCGCCCGGCACGACGATCCGCCTGGACCGGCGCGCGGTGGCGAGTGTCGACCGGGAGCCGGAGCCCGAGGAGCCAGACGAGACCGATGAGACCGAACAGCCCGAGCCCGAGCCCGAGACGGAGAAGGTGGCCAATCCGGAGCAGACCGCCTCGAGCGACGGAAGCTAATCTGTTCCGACTCCACGCGTGGCAAATCGTCGTTCTCATCTGATCCTGGTCGGCCTGATCCTGGCCGCCCTTGCCGGGGTGGCCGCTCTCGGCATCCCGGGATCGCCCGTCCACAAGAAGATCACGCTCGGGCTCGACCTGCAGGGCGGGCTCGAGGTCGTCCTCAAGGCGCAGCCGCCGAAACACAAGACCTGCGACTCGGCCTGCATGGACCGCTCGGTCTCGATCATGCGCAGCCGGATCGACAAGCTCGGCGTCTCCGAGCCCGAGATCCGCAAGCAGGGCTCGAACCAGATCGTGATCCAGCTCGCCGGCGTCCACGACGTCAACAAGGCGGCGCAGATCATCGGCACCACCGCCCAGCTGCAGTTCTATGACCTCGAGAACGACGTCGTCGGGCCCTCGACGGACGGAAACGGCGGCGTCGTCGCCAGCAACAGCCTCTTCCAGCTGCTGGACAGCGTGAAGAGCGACGCGAAGAAGGGGACCCCGACCGCCTACTACCTCTTCAACCCGAAGAAGCGCGCCGTCGCAGGGCCGGAGGACACCCAGGCGAAGCTGCTCGACACGCCGAAGTACAGGGCCAAGGTCCCGGAGGGCTACACCGTCCTCGCGGTCCCCGAGGGGATGACGGTGATCACCTGCGACCAGGTCGCCACGAACGGCGGCTGCCCCGGGGTGCAGCAGGGACAGCAGGCGGCGTTGACGCTCTACTACTTGTTCAAGTACCAGCCGGACAGCCAGACCAACCCCGTGCCGGAGGCGACAGGCAAGGACCTGAAGCTCTCCGACATCCAGGCCGACATCAGCACGCAGGGGCAGGGCAACGTCGTGCGGCTCGGCTTCACCGGCGAGGGCGCCAGCAAGTTCCACGACATCACCCGCGCGGAGGCGCAGCGCGGTGCACAGAAGGCGGCAGCGGCAGGTCAGACGGGAAGCGACCTGCAGACGATCCAGCAGTTCGCGCAGCACTTTGCGATCGTGCTCGACGGTGAGCTGAAGTCGACGCCGTACATCGACTACAAGCAGAACCCTGACGGGATCGACCCGCGCGGCACCGGCGCCGAGATCTCGAACATCAACAGCTTCGGCGAGGCGAAGGACCTCGCGCTCGTGCTCCAGACCGGCGCGCTGCCGGTTAGGTTCGAGCAGATCGAGCGCACCGACGTCTCGGCCACGCTCGGCAAGGACTCCCTCAAGGAGGCCAAGACCGCGGCCCTGATCGGCCTGCTGGTGGTGGCCGCCTTCCTGCTCGTCTTCTACCGCTTCCTCGGCGTTGTCGCGGTGGTCGGGCTCGGCATCTACGCCGCCTTCATGTACGCCGCGATCCTGATGTTCGGCGTCACGCTCACGCTGCCGGGTTTCGCAGGTCTGATCCTGACGATCGGAGTCGCAGCGGACGCAAATGTCGTGATCTTCGAACGGATCAAGGAAGAGGTGCGGTCCGGGAAGTCCGTGCGCGCCGCGATCTCGGCCGGCTACGCGAAGGGGCTCCATACGATCATCGACGCCAACGTGGTCACCGTGATCACCGCGCTCGTGCTCTTCGCGGTCGCGACCGCAGGCGTAAAGGGCTTCGCGCTGATGCTGATGATCGGGACGGTGATCTCGCTGATCACCGCCGTCGCGGCGACGCGTGCGATGCTCGGGCTGCTCGCGGGGTTCAGCTGGTTCGAGAACCCGCGCTTCATGGGCGCCGCCGGCCAGCAGGGGGCGAAGTGGCTGCAGATCGACTTTATGAAGCGCCGCTACCTGTGGTTCGCGATCTCGGGCTGCGTCGTCGCGATCTCGATCGGGGCGCTCGCGGTCAAGGGGCTCAACCTCGGCATCGATTTCAAGGGCGGCACGCAGGTCACCTTCACGACGCCGCAGCCCGTCTCGCTCGCAGCGGTGCGCACTGAAACGGACAAGTTCGGCAAGGAGCCCGTCGTCCAGGGCCGCGGCAAGAACTTCGGCGGTGACAATTACAAGAGCTTCCAGCTCCGCCTCCGCTCGCTGAACGGAGCGCAGACGAGCGCGCTGAAGGACGACCTCGCGACCAAGTTCGACGCGGGCCATAGTCAAATCCAGACGGTCTCGGCGAGCTTCGGGAGACAGATCGCGCGAGGGGCGATCATCGCGATCCTCTTCTCGCTGCTCCTGATCATCTTCTACATCGCGATCCGGTTCGACTTCAAGTTCGCCGTGCCCGTGATCGTCGCCCTGGTGCACGACATCGTGATCACGGTGGGCGTGTACGCCCTGCTCGGGAGAGAGGTGTCGAACTCCACGGTCGCCGCGGTCTTAACAGTGCTCGGCTACTCGATCTACGACACGATCATCATCTTCGACCGCATCAGGGAGAACATCCCGCTGATGCGGCGGGCGCCGTTCGCGACGATCGCCAACGTCTCGCTGTGGGAGACGATCCGCCGCTCGCTGGCCACGACGTTCATCACGCTGCTGCCGGTGCTCTCGCTGCTGATCTTCGGCGGCGCGACGCTGCAGGACTTCGCGTTCGCGCTGCTCGTCGGCATCGCCTCGGGCGCGTACTCCTCGATCTTCATCGCGGCCCCGCTGCTCACGACCTGGAAGGAGCGCGAGCCGGAGTACGCTCGGCGCATCGGCCTCGAGACGCCGGCGGGCGACGTGGCGGCGCTCGAGGCGGCGGAGGCGGCGGCCGCTGCCGAGCCGGTGCCGGCGGAGCTCGCGCCGGTCGGCCCGGCGGAGCGCCCGGCGGGGGCGCAAGCGAAGCGGGAACGCCGCAGGCAGCGCCGGCGAGCGAGGCCTCATGGCCGCGCCCGCTGACCTGCGGGAGATCGCGGAGAAGTTCGTCCTCGCCGGTGTCGGCGCGGTGGCGCTGACGGCCGAGCGCGCGGACGTGCTCGCCGACGAGATCGCGGCGCGAGGCGGCCTCGGGCGCGAGGAGGCACGAGCGCTCGTCGAGGAGCTCGTGGGGCGCTGGCGCAACGAGTCCGCGAGGCTCGGCGAGCGCACCGGGGCAGGCCTGGCCGGGCTCCTGCGCGAGCTTGGGCTCGTGACGCGCGACGAGCTCGAGGAAGTCGAGCTCCGCGTTGCCCAGCTCGAGCACCGGCTGCGGCTGCTCGAGGCGTGAGCCTGCTCGAGCCGCTGCGGCGGGTCGAGACAGGGTGGTGGGTCGCGCGTCGCTTTGTCCCTCGTGTGACGCTGCTGCTCGCGCCCACGAAGTCCTACGGCGCCGACCGCGTGCCTGCAACCGGCGGGGGAGTGATCGCGGCGAACCACTTTTCCGGGATCGATCACCCGCTGATCGGCTCGTTTTGCCCCCGGCCGATCTACTTCCTCGCCAAGTCCGAGCTGCTCGAGATCCCCGGGCTGGGCCTGGGGCTGCGTTGGCTCGGCGTGTTCGGGGTGCGGCGGGGGGAAGGCGACCGCGAGGCGCTACGGCGGGCACGCGAGCTCGTCCGCGCCGGCGAGCTCGTCGGCGTGCACCTCGAGGGGACACGCCAGCGCTTCGGCCATCCTGGCCAGATGCTCCCCGGCGGGTTGATGATCGCCATGCAGGAGGGAGCGCCCGTGATCCCGTGCGGGATCGACACCTTCGGCTGGTCGCCGACGAACCGCCGCCGTTGCGCGCTGGTCTGGGGGGAGCCCATCGGCGTCGACGACCTTGCGCGCAACCGGAAGGGCTACGCGGAGGCGGCCGACCGGGTCGGCGCCGAGATCGTCCGCCTCTGGCGCCAGGCCGCGGAAGCAGCTGCCGCCGGCCTGCCGCCGCAGCTCCCGGACGGCACCCGCCCGCACAGGGTCAACCCGAAGTTCTAGGTCGTCCGTGCCGCCGGGCGCTGATGTCACACTGGGCTCATGGCGAGCACGACCAGCCGGAACCTCGGCCGGATGTCGGAGATCGCCCAGGTCGCCGTCAAGCACGGCTTCGGGTACTTCTTCGAGACCCACCGCCTGACCGACCTGCTTCCGGGCCGGCCGAAGCTTGACGCCGACCTCGTGCCGTCCCAGCGCGGCCAGCACCTGCGCGAGATGCTGGACGAGCTCGGCCCGACCTTCGTCAAGTTCGGGCAGCTCCTCTCGACCCGGCCGGACGTGGTCCCGCCGGACATCGTCGCCGAGCTCCAGGACCTCCAGGACGCAGTGCGCCCGTTCCCGTACGAGGACGTCGAGCGAGTCGTTCGCGAGGATCTCGGCCTCTCAGTCGAGCAGCTGTTCACCGACTTCGACGCCACCCCGGTGGCGGCCGCCTCGATCGGCCAGGTCCACAGCGCCACGCTCCCGAACGGGCGGCGCGTCGCGGTCAAGGTCCAGCGTCCGAATGCGCCGCGCCAGATCGAGGCCGACCTTGCCCTGCTCTACCAGGCCGCCCGCCTGATCCGCGAGCGGGTGCGCGCCCTCGAGTTCATCGACGCACGGCAGCTCGTCGACGAGTTCGCGCGCTCGATCCGCCACGAGCTCGATTACCGGCTCGAGGCCCGTAACGCCGAGGCGTTCCACCACCGCTTCGCCGGCCACGCGCACGTGCACATCCCGCGCGTCTACTGGAGCTACACGCGCACGCGCGTCCTGACGCTCGAGCTGCTCGAGGGGATCCAGCTCGCCGATGTACCGCTCGACGCGTGGGAGATGGAGGAACGCCGCCGCCTCGCGTACCTGATGGCCGAGACGTGGATGACCATGATCTTCCGGCACGGGTTCTTCCACGGCGACCCGCATCCGGCGAACATCTTCGTCCTCGGGGATGCCGAGCACATCGGGCTCGTGGACTTCGGCCAGGTCGGGAAGCTGACCGCCGAGGACATGTCGAAGCTGACGCGGCTCTTCATCGACGCCGCCAACGAGCGCATCGAGGCCCTGCCCCGCCGGCTCGCCGAACTCGGCGTACGCTACCCGAAGGAGCGCGAGGACGAGTTCGTCCTGGAGCTGCGCGAGATGTACTCGCGCTACTACGGCGCAAGCCTCTCGGAGATCGACCCGCTGCAGGTGATCCGCGAGGCCTTCCAGCTCATCTACCGGCTCAACCTGCGGCTGCCGACGCGCTTCGTGCTGCTCGACAAGGCGATCGCCACGCTGGGGTCGGTCGGCGTCGAGCTCTATCCCGACTTCAACGTCTTCGAGGTGGCCAAGCCGTACGCGCGCGGGCTGATGGTCGAACGCTACACCCCGCAGCGCGTGCTGAAGCGCGCCCAGGCCGAGACGATCGAGCTGGCGCGCGTGGCGCGAGACATGCCGTTCCAGGTACACGACTTCCTGGAGGAGATCCGCGACGGACAGATCGAGGTCGGCTTCGTGCACAAGGGCCTCGACGAGTTCATGCGCAAGCTCGACGTGGCGTTCAACCGGCTCGTGATCGCGTTGATCGTCGTGGGCGGGTTGATCGGCTCGAGCCTGATCGGGGCCTTCACGAAGACGGGCCCGCACGTCGCCGGCGTCAACTTCCTCTCGTTCGTCGGCTTCGTCCTCTCGGGGTTCCTAGGGCTGTGGCTGCTCTGGGGCGTGCTCCGCTCCGGGCGCTTGTAGAAACCTCGGCGCACTTTCGCCTCAAAGGACATCTGGCGGGGGTGGGGGAGCCGCCGGTAGCTTCGAACGCATGTCGCGGGAGCTGCTTCTCGCAGAGGCCGAGCAGGGAACTCGGGAGTTCCTCGAGCGGCATCTGGCAAGCGACGGCTTCTCGGTTCTCGGCGCGGACGCGGGCCGGCAGGCGCTGGAGCTCGCCGAGCGGACGCATCCGGATCTCGTGCTGGTGGGCGGCCTCTCCGACACCCCGGCGCTTGAAATGTGCCGCCTCCTGCGCGAGGGCGAGCCCGGACGCTCCTGGGACCGAGACGTGCCGGTCATCGTCCTCGGGGAGGCGCGGTCGTCGGATCCCGTCGACCGCGTGCACGCCTTCGAGCGCGGCTGTGACGACTTCGTCCCGCGGCCTTTCCACTACGAGGAGCTCGTAGCGCGGATCCATGCCGTTCTGCGCCGAACGCAGCCGGGGTCGCGAGAGCGCCTCGCCGCGGGGGCGCTGGCGATCGACCGCGCCACGCGCCGGGTCACGGTTCACGGGCTGACCGTGGCGCTGGCGGCGAAGGAGTACGAGCTGCTGGTCAAGCTGGCGGCCCAGCCGACGCGCGTCTTCACGAAGGACGAGCTCCTGCGGGAGGTCTGGGGCTTCCGCTCGCTCGGTAGCAAGCGTTGTTTCTACCGGAGAGGCGGCGCCTCTGGTCGACTGACCGACAACTCGGCCGAGAGTCACGCACCTCAGAAGGCGAGCGAGGCGGTTGGAGCTCTCCGAGCAAACGGACAACGGGCTAGGAGGAGGCCACGCCGATAGTCGACGCGGGCAAGGGATCAGACCCCGGCGCACGACACGCGTGAGGGGCCTCGCTTCGCCACATGCGAACGGGACGCTAGGAGGGAATCGTGGACGGCCGCAGATAGTTTCGAGGCCACTCCGGGCTTCCGTGCCGGGAAGTTGAGTGCTGCCTGCGACGAGCTTTGCGAGACTCCGCCTCCTATGCCC
>JBKPAM010000178.1:0-15332 GCA_046726435.1 Actinomycetota bacterium | reverse complement strand
GCGAGCTTCAGGATCGACACGTGTCGCAGCACGCCGGGGTCGTACGCGCCGTCGAGGCGCAGAGGTCCCGTCTCCGCCCGCCGCACGAGCCCCTGCCCGTCGAACGAGAGCCGCCGGTCGCGGGCCAGCGCGGCCAGCGTCCCGACCGGGAAGTCCGTTCGCGCGAGGGCGCCGACGTGTACCCAGTCGGCTCGCTCGAGCCCTCGCAGGTCGGCAGGCGTCCACGAGGGCCCGATCGCGTCGACCGTCATCTCGCGCAGGTCGCCGTCGTAACGGAACGAGAAGGCCGCGGTCGAGTCGGCGGCGCGCCAGAGCACCGGCACCCCGAGCCGGACGAGCGGCGGCAGGAGCAGCCGGCGGTCGACCTCCGAGCACTTCACCGCCACGAGCGACGGCCGCCCGAGCACCCGCAGGGCCCGCGCGGCGTGGAACGGCGCCCCGCCCACGCGCGGCGCGGCGCCGTCAACGAGGTCGCGCGAGAGGTTCCCGACGACTGCGAGGGGCCGCACGCAGCGAATCTACCCAGGTCGCGAGCAGCGTCAGGCCGAACGCGGCCGCAAAGCTCGGCAGCGATGCTGTCAGCCGGGCGTGGCCGGGCCCGAGGTGCTCGACCAGCCCGGTCCACCAGCTCGGCCCGACCGGCGAGAGCCACTGGTAGAGGCAGAAGCCGATCGCCCACGCGGCCAGGCGCTCCCAGCGCACTGCGGGAGCCGCGAAGATGTCGCGCTCGCCATAGTGGGCCCCGCGTGTGAGCCAGTCCGCGAGCAGGACGCCGAACAGCGGCACGAACACCGAGCCGAGCAGGAAGAGGAACGTGAGGTAGTTGCCGAGGTCGATCGCGATCGCCCCGGCCGTCGCCGTCGCCGCGACCACCACGATCAGCACGCGCTGCGACGCGCGCGGGAGCAGGTTCTGCAGGGACACCGCAGTCGAGTAGATGTCGGCGAACGCCTCGTCGCTCTCGTCCACGGTGAGCATCAGCAGCGCGACCACGGCGATGATGCTCCCGCTCGCGACCGCGCTCGGGATCTGGGCGGGGTCGCTCAGGTTGCGCTCGAGCACGAGCACCGCGCCGAGCGCGAACCCCCACAGCGTCGGCAGGAAGTAGCCGACTCCTGCGCCCAGGCCCGCCGAGCGCCGGCCGCGCGCGAAGCGCGTGTAGTCGGCGGCGAGCGGCGTCCACGAGATCACGCTCGCGAGCACGAGGTCGATGCCCTGGCCCAGCGAGAGCCCGCCCGTGCCGTCCGTGCGCCAGAGCTCGTGGAGGTTCGCCTTGTCCAGCGCCCACCAGGTCAGGTAGATGATCGAGGCGGCCACCGCCCAGACCGCGATCTTCCGAACGTAGCGGCGCACGAAGCCGATCGGGCCCATGAGCCCGAGCGCCAGCGCGACCGCGCCGAAGAGCAGCGCCCAAAGCCAGCGCGCCTCGAAGCCGAAGACCCGCTCCGACAGCGCTGCGGCCGCGGTCGAGATGATGATCAGCTCGAAGGTCGACCAGCCGAGGTTCTGCGCCACGTTCAGGACCGTCGGCGCGTAGGAGCCGCGCCGTCCGAGGGGCGCGCGCAGCAGCACCATGCCCGGCACGCGCGCGTCTGCCCCGATCATCGCCGCCAGGCCCAGCAGCACGTTGCCCGCGACCGCCCCGATCAGGATCGCGAGCAGCGCCTGCTTGAACGACAGCATCGGAACGAGCCCCGCCGCCGCGACGATCACGAGCAGGCTGATCGAGAGGCTCCCCCAGAGCAGGGTGAGGTCGAGCAGGCCCAGCACCCGCAGGCGCTCGGGGACCGGCTCGATGCCCCAGTTCGGTGTCCGAGTGTCCAACAAACTCCCTTCGCTGGTACTAGCCAGATCAGGTTCGACGGGTGTGATCTCAGCCGCGCGCTCGCGGCACCCCGGTGCCTCTCACTGTAACGGCGCGGCGGTTTGCTACGTCGAGCCTCGCGCCTCGAGCCGCCGCTGGCGCCGCTCAGCGTCCTCGAGCCAGCGGAGGCCCAGCACCACGAACACGACGGAGCCGACGAACATCATCTCGAGCAGCATCACGCCGCCCCCGGCGCGCTGGTCGCCGAGCGGCGAGAGACCCCAGGTGCGCGGCGCCGCGACGTAGGGCGGGTAGTACGCGCGCGTGCTCCAGAGGAAGACGTTCGCAAGCGTGGCGCCCGCGATCCACACGAGCCCGAGCGAAGCGAGCTGCGCGCCGCGGCCGAACCAGCGCGGGCCCGGCAGCAGTCCGAGCAGCGTCGACCAGAGCAGCAACCCGCCGGCGAAGAAGCACGCGTGCTGGAGCGCGTGCACCCACGCATGCTCGAGCGCCGCGTCGTAGAGTCGCGGCAGGTGCCAGAGCCACAGGTTCGCCGCCCACAGCGGCAGCGCCACGAGGGGGCTGGTCAGGGCCCGCGCGCGCTGCACGAACCGGGGCACCAGCAACGGGCGCAGCAGCGGGCCCGAGAGGCCGAGCACAATCAGCAGCGGCGCCAGGTCGCCGATCATCAAGTGCTGCGCCATGTGCACGGAGAAGAGCCGGTTCTCCCCGATCGAGTCGACCGGCGTCACGAGGGCCAGGAGGAGCACGAGCAGGCCGCAAGCGAAGCTCACGACCTTCGCCGTCGGCACCGGCCGTCCGCGCCGCCGCAGCGTCGAGGCCCGCCGGGCATACAGCAGCCCCGCGAGCGCGATCGGTACGAGCTGGGTGGGCTCGAAGCTCCAGCCCATCGCCCCGAGGGTATCGCCCGCCGCCGCGTTTCATCGCCCGGGTATTTCGGAACACGAATGACGCTAGGACCGACTCGAGGGAGAAGCGCCGTGGTGAGACCGTGAAGCGCGCGCTGGTCCTCGGGGCGCCGGCCGTTCTGCTGCTCGCCGGCTGCAGCGACAAGCAGAACGCGCTCGCACCCGAGAGCCACCAGTCGCGAGACATCGCGAGCCTCTTCTGGTGGATGATGGGCGGCGCCTGGATCGGGCTCGCCGTCGTCGTGGCGCTGCTGCTCCTTGCCTGGAGGCGCTCGGGCCGGCGCGGGGTCGGGAGCGAGACCGGGGGCGAGAAGCCGGGCGAGCGGCTCGGCTGGTACGTCGTCGTCGGAGCCGGGATCGCGCTCCCGATTGTCCTGCTCATCACGATTTTTGTGATCTCGGACCTGTTCGTGATCCGGACGACCCAGGCGCCGGCGACCAACGCAACGAAGCTGACCGTCCTCGTCACTGGCCACCAGTGGTGGTGGGAGGTCCGGTACCCGGGCACGCGCGCGGTGACCGCGAACGAGATCCACATCCCGGTGCGGACGCCGGTCCGCGTCGAGGTGCGGACGGCGGACGTGATCCACAGCTTCTGGGTGCCGGAGCTCAACCGCAAGATCGACACGATCCCGGGGAAGACGAACGCGATCGAGCTCTATGCCGATGCGGTGGGGCGCTACCGCGGCCAGTGCGCGGAGTTCTGCGGCCTGCAGCACGCACACATGGGGGTCGCCGTCATCGCCGACCCGAGCGCGACCTTCCGCCGCTGGCTGGCGCGGCAGGAACGACCGGCCGCCGCGCCTACGAGCGCCCTCGCGAGCGCGGGCCGCGACGCCTTCCTGGACGGCGCCTGCTCCAGCTGCCACGCGATCCGCGGCACGAGCGCAGACTCCGATGTCGGGCCTGACCTCACGCACGTCGCCGGCCGGCAGACGCTCGCTGCGCTGACGATTCCGAACACGAGGGCCGATCTCGTCGGGTGGATCCGCAACTCGCAGCACGTCAAGCGCGGGAACCTGATGCCGAACCTCCGCCTCAGCGACTCGCAGGTCCGGGCGGTCGTGGCCTACCTCGAAGGGCTCAAGTAGCCGTGGCGATCGCGACGCCTCCGACTCCCGCGGCCGCCGAGCGGATGGAGCGGCTCGAGCTCATCTGGCGCAGCCGCCCCGGGCTGCTCGGCTGGCTCACGACCACCGACCACAAGCGGATCGGGCTTCTCTACTTCTGGACGACGCTCGTGCTGTTCGGCGCCGGCGGCGTCGAGGCGCTCCTGATCCGCACCCAGCTGATCAAGCCGAACAACGACCTCGTCTCGCCCGACACCTACGACCAGCTGTTCTCGATGCACGGCATCACGATGATCTTCTTCTTCATCATCCCGATGACGACGGGCGCCTTCGGGAACTACCTGATCCCGCTGCTCATCGGCGCCCGCGACATGGCGTTCCCGCGGATGAACGCCCTCAGCTACTGGCTCTTCCTCGCCTCCGCGATCTTCATCTACACGAGCCTCTTCATGGGCATGGCGCCGAACGCGGGCTGGTTCGACTACGTGCCGCTCGCGAACAAGCAGTTCTCACCCGGCCGCAACATCGACTTCTACGCGCTCGGGATCATCTTCAACTCGATCGCCTCGACCCTGACGGCGGGGCAGTTCATCGTCACGATCCTGAAGTCGCGTGCGCCAGGAATGTCGTTCAACCGGCTGCCGCTCTTCTGCTTCGCCTTCCTCGCGGCGTCATTCGGGCTGCTGTTCGCCCTTCCCGCGCTCACCGCAGACACGATCTTCCTCTTCCTCGACCGCAACCTGGGGACGCACTTCTTCGACCCCTCGCACGGCGGCGCGTCGCTGCTCTGGCAGCACCTGTTCTGGATCTTCGGCCACCCCGAGGTCTACATCCTGATCGTCCCGGCGTTCGGGATCGCGACCTCGATCATCCCCGCGTTCACGCAGCGCCGCCTCGTCGCCTTCCCGCTGGTCGCGATCGCCGAGCTGCTCGTCGTGTTCATCGGCTTCGGCGTCTGGGCGCACCACATGTTCGCGACCGGGATGTCGACGGTCTCGCTGATCTTCTTCGCCGCGGCGAGCTCGATGGTGGTGATCCCGAGCACGCTCCAGGTGTTCGCCTGGTGCATGTCGTTCGTGCTCGGGGCCGCGCGCTTCAAGACGCCGCTGCTCTTCATCGCCGGCTTCATCTTCATGTTCGTCACCGGCGGCCTGACCGGGATCATGTTCGTGGCGATCCCGTTCAACCAGCAGGTCACCGACACGTACTTCGTCGTGGCCCACTTCCACTACATCATCTTCGGGGCCGCCGTCTTCCCGATCTTCGGCGGGATGTACTACTGGTTCCCCAAGGTCACCGGGAAGCTGTACTTCGAGCGGCCCGGCCAGGTCGGGTTCTGGCTGATCTTCTTCGGGACGAACCTCCTCTTCTTTCCGATGCACATCGTCGGGCTGCTGGGCATGCCGCGGCGGGTCTACACGTACCCGGACAACCTCGGCTGGACCGCCTACAACCTCGCCGAGACGATCGGCGGCTACCTCACGCTCGTCGCGATCCTCGTGCTGCTCGGCAACCTCGTCGTGAGCTACTGGCGCGGCGCGCCGGCCGGGCCCGACCCCTGGCACGGGCCGACGCTCGAGTGGACGACCAGCTCCCCGCCGCCCGAGTACGACTTCGCGGTCATCCCGAAGGTCTCGAGCGCCTATCCGAACTGGGACCCGGCCGACCGGGAGGAGGACCGGCGCAAGCTCGCCGACGGGGTTCTCCTGCTCGACGCGGGGCACGAGCAGCCCGCCGTGACCCCCGTCGACGGCCGGTTCTCGGAGATCGTGGAGATGCCCCACGAGTCCCCCTGGCCGATCGTGCTCGCGGTCACCGTCTCGCTCGTCTTCGTGATGCTGCTGATCGAGCACTACTACATCGCGCTGCTGATGGCCGCGGCCTGCGCGTTGGTGCTCCTCGCCTGGCACTCGAAGGAGCCCCAGGAAGCCTGATGGCCGACTACGCCGCAGACGGACAGGTCCCGCGCACGACCGAGGCAACCGGCTCCGCGGCGGTCGCCCTCGCGGCCTCGCACCGCCTCGGCCGCCCGGCGGCGTGGTGGGGGATGATGATCTTCGTCGCGAGCGAGGCCACGCTCTTCGGCGCGCTCGTCGGCACCTACTTCTACCTCCGCTTCCAGGCCCCGACCTGGCCGCCCGACGGGATCCCGGAGCCGAGGGTCGTCGTGCCGCTGATCCTCGTCGCGTGCCTCGTGGCGACGAGCGTGCCGATGCAGCTCGCCTCGCAGGCCGCGCAGGCGGGACGACTCGCAGCCACCCGACTCTTAATCCTCGCGGCGCTCGTCGTCCAGTGCGGCTACCTCGCATACGAGGTGCACGACTTCCACGACCAGCTGCAGACCTTCGACATCACGCGCGACGCCTACAGCTCGATCTACTACGTGCTTCTCGGCGCCGACCACGCGCATGTCTTCGTCGGCGTCCTCTTCAACTTCTGGCTGCTGTGGAAGCTCGCGCGCGGCCTGACGACCTATCGGGTGAACGCGACGCAGGCGATCGCGTGGTACTGGCACGCCGTCAACGTGATCACGGTGGTCGTGATCCTGACTCTGCTCTCCGCGAGGATCTGATGGTGCGGCGCCTCGAGGTTCTGCAGTGGCTCGGGCTGTTCGTCGGCGGCTTGCTGTGGGCAAGCGCGCACGTCGTCGGCTTCGGCATCAGCGAGGCGCGCTGCAGCGCCGGCGGCTCCGGCTGGGGGATCCACTTCGACCTCTGGGAGGTCGTGGTCACGGCGGTCGCCGGCGTGCTGGTGCTGAGCGCGGCGCTCGCGGCCGGGGCCGTCCTGGCCGGGACGCGTGGCTCGAGCTACGAGGTGGGGCCGCCGGAGGGGAGGATCCGCTTCTTCGCAATCGCCGCCCTGGCGGCGAACGTGATCTTCCTGGTGATGATCGTGCTCTACGCCGTCGGGACGACCGTCAACATCCCGTGCCGCCAGGCATGAGCGGCATCCGCCTCGCCCGCGTGGCCGCGGTGCTCGCCGCGCTGGCGCTCGTACCGGCAGCGGGCGCGCAGGGCCTGGTCGAGAAGGGCAAGCAGCTCTACGGCCAGTACTGCCTCTCGTGTCACGGTGGCAACGGGGCAGGGATTCCCGGCAAGGCGCCGAGGCTGCAGGGGGTCGGAGCCCTCGCGGCGGACTTCTACCTGCGAACCGGCTACATGCCGCTGAAGGAGATCGGGCCGCAGCCACGCCGCAGCCGTGTGCTCTTCTCCGAGAACGAGATCCGCGCGCTCGTCGCCTACGTGGCCTCGCTCGCCCCGGGGCCGGCGATCCCGAAGCCGCGGCCCGAGCGCGGCAACCTCTCCCAGGGCCAGAAGCTCTTCACCGAGCACTGCGCCGGCTGCCACCAGGTCGTGGCCCAGGGTGGCTACGCGTCCGGCGCAGTCGCACCGCCGCTCGATCGCGCCACCCCGACGCAGGTCGCGCAGGCCGTCCGGATCGGCCCGTACGTGATGCCGCGCTTCTCGCCGCGCCAGCTCTCCCGCGACCAGCTGGACTCGATCGTCCGCTACGTCGAGTACGCGAAGCATCCCGACGACCGTGGCGGCTGGGCGATCGGCCACGTCGGCCCGGTCCCCGAGGGCATCGTGACCTGGCTGATCGCGGCCTCGGTGCTCGTCGGCGTCTGCGTCGTGATCGGAACGAGGCTCCGGCGTGCGTAGGGCTCGCGCCGTCCTGGTCGCGGCCGCGCTCCTCCTCGGCGGCCGGCGGCGGAAGCGTCGTCCGCGGCTGCGTCCCGGCGAGCGGGAGCGAATCGTCCAGCCGGTCCCGCAGAACGCGGGCGCCG
Organism: Actinomycetota bacterium; assembly: GCA_046726435.1. Classification (GTDB taxonomy): domain Bacteria; phylum Actinomycetota; class Thermoleophilia; order Gaiellales; family Gaiellaceae; genus AC-32. The sequence continues at coordinate 7,742 of JBKPAM010000178.1, read as the reverse complement.
AGCTGCTTGCGACCGTCCTGCTGCTCGCCGCCGCCATGTGCGCCATCGCCTTCGTCGTCGTCTACGTGCTCGACCGGCTGCCCCGGCACACGCAGCTGCTCGGGCTGTCGCTCGGCCTGTCGTTCGCCTTCCTGGCCGCGGGGCTGATCGTGACGGGCAAGCGGCTCGTGGCGGACGAGCAGCTCGAGGGCGACTACCCCGAGAACGAGCACCCGGACGAGCAGGAATCGGTCGTCCGGATCGTCGAGGACAGCGGGCTCACGCGGCGGCGCCTGCTGCTCGCGGCGCTCGGAGCGGCCGGCGGCGCGCTTGCCGTTGCCCTGATCACCCCGGCCGCCTCCCTCGGGCCCGCCCTTCGCATCGGGCGCTTCTACGAGACTCCCTGGCGGCGCGGCCGCCGTCTCGTGGACGAGCACGGAACGCCGTACCGGGCTTCCGACATCGAGCCCAAGACGTTCTACACCGCCTTCCCGGAGGGTTCGGAGAAGGAGGATCTCGCCGCGTCGCTCGTCCTCGTGCGCCTCCCCCAGGACCAGCTCGAGCTACCGCCCGAGAACGCCGGCTACGACGCCCACGGGATCGTGGCCTACTCGAAGATCTGCACCCACGCCGGCTGCGCGATCGCCCTTTACCGCGCACCGCTCTTCCAGCCGGACGAGCCCAAGCCGGGCCTCGTCTGCCCGTGCCACTACTCGACCTTCGACCCGGCGACGGGCGGCACGGTCACCTTCGGCCCGGCCGGCCGCAAGCTGCCGATGCTGCCGATCACGGTCGACGGCTCCGGCTTCCTGCGCGCGAAAGGCAACTTCGACGAGCCCGTCGGCCCGTCCTGGTGGGGCGTCCGCATGAGGGGCCCGACCTCGTGATCCGCAGCCTCGTCCGCTTCCTGGACCAGCGCAGCGGCACCGGGCCGCTGTTGCGGAAGACCCTCCGCTACCTCTTCCCGGATCACTGGTCGTTCCTGCTCGGCGAGGTCGCGCTGTACTCGTTCATCGTTCTGGTCGGGACGGGGATCTTCCTGACGTTCTTCTACGAGGACAGCACCGCGAAGGCCGTCTACCACGGCCCCTACGTGCCGCTGCGAGGGCAGGAGATGACTCGCGCGTACCTCTCGGTGCTCGACCTCTCGACCAACGTCAAAGCGGGTCTCTTGATGCGGCAGACGCACCACTGGGCCGCGAATGTCTTCGTCGCCGCCATCGTGCTGCATCTGCTGCGGATCTTCTTCACCGGCGCGTACCGCAAGCCGCGCGAGCTGACGTACTGGATCGGGCTGACGATTCTCGTCACGAGCCTGCTCGAGGGCTACCTCGGCTATTCGCTCGCCGACGACCTCCTCTCGGGCATGGGCCTCGCTATCGGGTACGGGGTGGCGATGTCGATTCCCTTCGTCGGCGCCAACCTGGCCGAGCTGATCTGGGATGGGCCGTTTCCCGGTAGCCATGCGTTCTTCCCGCGCATGTACATCACCCACGTGCTGATCATCCCCGTGCTGATCGCGACCCTGCTCGCGGCGCACCTCGCGCTCGTCGCGCTGAAGCACCACTCGCAGTTCCGCAGCGAGCGGCGCGCCAGCGAGCGGAAGATCGTGGGCGTGCCGCTCTTCCCGGGCCAGACGCCGAGGTCGCTTGGGCTCCTCTCCGCGGTGACTGCAGTGCTCTTCCTGCTCGGCGGCCTCGTGCAGATCAACCCGATCTGGCTCTGGGGCCCGTACCACACCTACTCCTCCACCAACGGTGCTCAGCCTGACTGGTACCTGGGGTGGCTGATCGGCGGCCTGCGGCTCGTGCCCAGTTGGGACTTCGTGATCGGCGGCTACACGGTCGTCCCGAACCCGTTCTGGGGAGGGGTCGCGCTTCCGCTCGTCTTCTTCGGTTTCCTCTACGTCTGGCCGGTGCTCGAGCGCGGCCTCACGGGCGACTACGCCTACCACAACCTCCTCGACCGTCCGCGCGAAGCGCCGACCCGGACCGCGATCGGCTTCGCGGTGCTGGCGGCCGTCTTCCTCGTCTTCCTCGCCGGGAGCGCCGACCGCGTCGACGTGCTCTTCTGGCTCTCGTATTCGGCGCAGATCTGGGTCTACCGGGTGCTCGTCTTCGTCGGCCCGGTCGTGGCGGCGCTGATCGCCTACCGCGTCTGCGTCGAGCTCCAGCGGGGCGAGCGGGTCGAGCGGGAGCGGCGCGTCGCCGAGGCGGCCGCGGAGGCCGAGGCGTAGCGGTGCTGAGCGTCCTGCAGGAGAAGCTCGGCGAGGCGCACGGCCTCGGGATCGCGGCGGACGCGGCGATCGGGAGGGTGGAGGAGCGGCTGCCGGGCCGTCTTCTCGGTGAGGAGCTCGACGCGATGCGGCTCGATGCGGAGGAGCTCCGCGCCCGTTGCCTCGCGGCGGAGCGCTCCTTCGGCGAGGAGGCGGCGCTCGAGATCCTCGGCCACGCAAACGCGACCAGCGAGAAGGCGGCCGACCTCGCCGGCGCCTGGTTCAAGGCCGGCACCGGGCCCCTCGCCGCCTGGAGCTTCCTGGCGATGGGCGAGGCCGCTGAGGTCGCCGCCTGGGCGGCCATGACCTCGCTGGCGGCGCGCGACGGGGGCGAGGCGCTCCTGGAGCTTGCACGCTGGGGGCTCGAGGTTCAGGAACGGCACCTCCGAGTCGCCCTGGAAGGAGCCGTGCGCCTAGCCGAGGCCGCCGACCCCGCAGCCCCGCGCTGGGGCTAGAGCTGAGGGAGGATCCGCTCCGCGTAGAAGCGGAGGAAGCCGTCCTGCTCGCGGCCGATCTGGTGCACGAAGACGTGCGTGAAGCCGGCCTGTTCGTACTCGCGGATCTGCTCCAGGTGCTCGTCGGGGTCGGGCCCGCAAACGACCGAGTCGACCACGTCCTCCACGCGCAGCAGCTCGGCGACGGCCTCGTAGTGCGTGGTCGTCGCAAGCTCCTGGCCGAGCGCTCCGCCCATGGCCGCGTTCGGCCAGATCTCGAACGCGGTCCTGCGCGCCCGCTCCTCGTCCTCGTCGTAGCAGACGTGGAGCTGGCCGTAGCGCGGCTTGCCGTTCCCTCCCGCCTGCTCGAACTCCTGGACGAGTTCCTGGTCCGGTGCGACGGAGATCAGCGCGTCGCCTAGCCGGCCGGCCAGCTTCGCGGCGTTCGCCTTCGACGCGGCGACGGCGATCGGCGGCGGCTCGTCGGGAAGCGTGAAGATCCGGGCCTGTTCGACGGTGTAGTGCGGGCCGTGGTGGCTCTGGTAGCCGCCCTGCCAGAGCAGGCGGAGGATCTCGATCGCCTCCTCGAGCATCTCGAGACGCTCCTTCGGGTTCGGCCAGCGGGCTCCGGTGACGTGCTCGTTCAGCTCCTCGCCGGTGCCGACGCCGAGGAAGAAGCGGCCCTCCATCATCACCTGCGAGGTCGCCGCCGCCTGGGCGACGATCGCCGGATGGATCCGCATGGTCGGGCATGTCACGCCGGTGCCGAGCCGGATCCGCTCGGTCGACTGCGCGATCCCGCCGATCACGCTCCAGACGAACGGGCTCTCGCCCTGCGCGTCCACCCACGGATGGAAGTGGTCGGAGATGGTCGCGAACTCGAAGCCCGCCTCCTCCGCGGCGCGCGCGTTGCGGACGAGGTCGTTCGGCGGGTGCTCTTCGGACGACAGCGTGTAGCCGAGCTGGACCGGCATCTTCTCTCGATACCGCCGCGCCGGCGGTGGTAAACGCTAGTTCTGCTTCGTCGGGCCGGTGAGTGCGGCCGCTGCGCCGAGGCCGACGAAGACGGTCCCGGAGATGTAGCGCCTGACGGCGGGGAAGCGGCTGCTGCGGCGGAGGCCCTCGCCCAGCGTTCCGGTGGTCAGAGCCCACGTGCTGTCGCTGAGGAAGCCGAGCGCGGCGAACAGCAGGCCCAGCGCGAGGATCTGGAGCCAGGCGGCGCCTCGGGCCGGGTTCACGAACTGCGGCATGAAGGCGAGGAAGAAGAGCGCCGTCTTCGGGTTGAGGACGTTGACGACGATCCCCTGGCGGTAGAGGGGGCCGTGGCTCTGCCTCGTCTGGTGGTGCGGCTCGTCATCCGGCTCGAACCCTGCGAGGCGGCGGATGCCGATCACGACCAGGTAGGCGGCGCCGAGGTACTTGACGACGTCGAAGGCGACCGCGGAGGAGGCGAGCAGCGCCGAGAGGCCGACCGTGGCGGCTGCGATGTGGACCAGCGTCCCGGTCGTGATCCCGGCCACGGACGCGATCCCCGCGCGGCGGCCGTGCGAGACGCTCTGCGTCACCACGTACAGCACCGAGGGCCCGGGCACGACGAGCAGCAGCAGCGCGGCCCCGACGAAGAGCGCGAGGTGCGACGGATCGGGCACGCCGACGACGATACCGTTCCGGTGTGGCCGGGACGATCGTCGCGATGGGCGGGCTCTCGCTGGAGGACGATGAGCGTCGCCGGCTCGAGGACTACTTCCTCTCGTTCGCGCGTCGCCGCGAGCGCCCGAAGGTGCTGTTCGTGCCGACGGCGGTCGCCGACGGCACGGAGCAGACGCTGCGGATCTACCAGCAGCTGGCCGACCGCGCGGAGGTCTCCGACCTGTCGTTCTTCCCCTGGCCGCCGGACGACTTGCGCGAGCTCGCGCTCGACCAGGACGTGATCTACGTCTCGGGCGGGAACACCGCCAACGCGCTCGCGGTCTGGCGGACGCACGGCTTCGACGCGATCCTGCGCGAGGCTTGGGAGGCGGGCGTCGTGCTCACGGGTTGGAGCGCGGGAATGATCTGCTGGTTCGAGGCGAGCGTGACCGACTCGTTCGGCCCCCAGCTCGAAGGCATGCCGGACGGGCTCGGCTTCCTCCGCGGCAGCGCGTGCCCGCACTACGACGGGGAGGAGCATCGCCGTCCCGTCTACACGAGCCTGGTCGCGAGCGGCTTCCCGCCGGGGCTCGCCGCCGACGACTGCGTCGCCCTGCGCTTCGACGGCACCGAGCTCGCCGAAGTCGTCAGCGCCAGGCCCGGCGCGCGGGCCTACCGCGTCACGCCGGAGGGCGAGGAGCCGATCGATCCCCGGCGGCTCGAGTAGCGCGTTCGCGCTGGGGCCCGATCGTGTACTTCGGGTCCCGCGCCGACTGGATGCCCGCCTTGAAGACCGACCAGCGCACCGCGACCTCGCCCGCGAGCACGAGCGCCCCGCCCGCCACTGCGGCATGCCGGCTCCTCCGGCCTGCAGCGGCGAGCAGCGCAGCCCCGCCGAGCGTGCACCCGGCCGCGAGCTTCTTGAAGCGGCCCGCCTCGCCCTCCGAGTAGGGCTCTCCGAGCACTCCCAGCTGCTTCTCCATCACCTTGAAGACGGCGTTCTCGACGAGCACGCCGCCCAGAGCCAGCCGGCGGGCAGGGCCCGCCTGAGCAGGAGGGACCACGATCGCCGAAGCCGCGCCGGCGCTCGCAACCGCGCTCGAGCCGAATAGGAACGGCAGCTCGCGCCGCGCCTCGTGCCAGACCGGAATTGCGGTGTCGGAGAAGAGCGTCGCCGTGTAGACAGCGAGCGGCGCACCCGATGCCGCCGAGGCGGTTCGGGCGAGGTCCGCAACGCGCTTGAGGCGGCCGATCGTGTTGAGGAACGCCGAGACCGAGCTCGCCGCGCTGGAGTACGCGAGGATCCAGCTGCCGATGTTCATCGGCGAGGTCACCTTGAAGACGCGGAGCATGTTCAGGAAGCGCTCGGGTCGGCCGAGGTCGGAGATGAGCAGCACGGGGCTGACCGCGTCCGCCGCAGAGGCGATCTGGATGCTCCGCTGAGCCAGCAGCTCGTTCCCGGACACGCGCGCGACCAGGCTCAGCACCGATGAGGCGCCGCCCAGCCCGCCCGTGAAGAGGTAGAAAGGGATCTCCGCCTGCCAGACCGGCTCCTTCAGCACCGGCCGGCCGTAGTACGAGCGCACCTCGGTCACCGCGAGCCCCCGAGGAAGCCGGCGAGCACGCCGAGGACGAGAGCGCCCGTCGCGACCGCGGCCGTGCGCCACATCTCCGGCAGGTGCGAGGTCGCCACGACCGGGTCCGGCGGCAGCCCGTAGACCTCCGGCTCGTCGAGCAGGAGGAAGAACGCGCCGAAGCCCCCGACGCCGTTGTCCGGATCGCGCCCGTACAGCCTCGCGCCGTTCCAGTTCTCGGCCTGAAGCTTCTCCAGCCGCTCGTCCGCCCGCTCGCGGAGCTCGTCCAGCGGCCCGAACTGGATCGAGTCGGTCGGGCAGGCTTTCGCGCACGCCGGCTCGTGCCCGCCCTTTAGCCGGTCGTAGCAGAGCGTGCATTTCCACACGCGGCCGTCCTCCTTCTTGCCGAGCTGCAGCCCGAGGACCTCGGCCGGCGCGTCGCCCGAGTGCCGCGGCAGGTGCCGCTTGTCGATCACGCCGAACGGGCACGCGGGGACGCAGTAGCCGCAGCCGTTGCAGACATCCTCCTGGACGACGACCGTGTCGAACTCGGTGCGGAAGAGCGCGCCGGTCGGGCAGACGTCGAGGCATGCGGCGTGCGTGCAGTGCTTGCAGACGTCTGAGCTCATCAGCCAGCGGAGAGCGTCCTCCTGTCGGTCGCCGTCGAGGCGGGCCGGCTCGTTCTGCTCCACGAACGCGACATGGCGCCACGTGTTGGCACCGAGCGCCGAGGTGTTGTCGAAGGACTCGCCTGTCCAGGTGAGCCCATCCTCGGGGACGAGGTTCCACTCCTTGCAGGCGACCTCGCAGGCCTTGCAGCCGATACAGACCGACGTGTCGGTGAAGAACCCGACCCGCTCCCGGGCCTCCGCGCCGTAGCTATCCGGCACTGCGCCGCTTCTCCTCCACGAACTCGGTCAGCGCGGGCCCGCGCGGCCGGCGGCCCGGCACGATCCCGACCGTGAACGCCTTGTCCTCCTGGATGTGGACGTTCGGATCGAGGACGATCGGCGTGAGGTCGTTGGCCGCGTCGCCCGTCGTGAGGCCGCGCGTGCCCCAGTGGTACGGCAGCCCGACCTGGTGCGTCTTGCGCCCACGGACCTCGATCGGCGGAATGCGGTCCGTGACGAGCACCCGCGCCTCGATCGCGGTGCGTTCGCTGTAAATCGTCGCCCAGCCGCCGTGGGTGAGGCCCGCCTCAGCCGCGAGTTCCGTGCTGACCTCACAGAACATCGCCGGCTGGAGCTCGGCCAGGTACGGCACCGACCGCGACATCCCGCCGGCGGTGTGGTGCTCTGTCAGGCGGTACGTCGTCGCGACGTACGGGTAGGCGCCCGCGCCTGGCTCGCCGCCGGCGGGGTTCGAGCGATTCTCCGGCCGCTCGAACTGCTGACGGCGCGGGCTCGCGCGTTGCGAGTAGAGCGGGTTCTCGAAGGGCGACTCGTGCGGCTCGTAGTGCGTCGGCAACGGCCCGTCCTCGAGGCCCTGCGGCACGAAGAGCCAGCTGCGCCCGTCGGCCTGCATGATGAACGGGTGGTCGCCGGCAATGGCGTCCTCGGCCTTGGCGTCGTCCGGCGGCACGTAGTCCGGCTTCTTGGTCTCCTGGAAGTCGGGGACGTCGAGGCCGGTCCACTTGCCCTCGGCGGGATCCCACCAGACGTAGCGCTTGCGCTCGGACCAGGGCTTGCCCTCGGGGTCGGCCGAGGCTCGGTTGTAGATCATGCGCCGGTTCGCGGGCCACGCCCACGCCCACTCGGGGGCGACGTAGCTCTGCTCCCAGTGCGGCTTCTTGCGGGCGGCCTGGTTGATCCCGTCCTTGAAGACCCCGCAGTAGATCCAGCACCCGCACAC
>JBKPAM010000177.1:0-24413 GCA_046726435.1 Actinomycetota bacterium | reverse complement strand
ATCGCCACCATCAGCAGCGTCAGCTCGAGCGCGTGCACGGCCTGGTGGCTCGACACCGAGTCCCAGGCGGTGCCGAAGCCGTGCTCGAAGGCGCGGTAGAAGACGAACCCGACCGGCACGAGCAGGATGAACGCCAGGTAGCCGAGCGTCGCGACCCGGAGCACATATCTAGACACGGTCGTACCTCGTCCTCCATCGGCGGACGCCTCCGATGAGGAGCAGGACGCCGAGCGAGATCACGAGCAGAACCACGGACACGACCGCCGCGCCCAGCTCGTTCCCGGACTGCAGCTGCCCGAAGATGTAGACGGACGAGACCTCGGTCTTGAAGGGAATGTTCCCGGAGATCAGGACGACCGCCCCGAACTCGCCGACCGCGCGGGCGAATGCGAGCGCGACCCCAGAGAGGATCGCCGGGAAGAGGTTCGGGAAGACGATGCGGCGGAAGACGGCGAACGGACGGGCGCCGAGTGAGGCGGCAGCGTCCTCCATGTCCCGGTCGAGCTCGAGCAGCACCGGCTGCACGGCCCGGACGACGAACGGCAGCGTCACGAACAGGAGCGCGAGCACCAGTCCGAGCCGCGTGAAGGCGACGTCGACGTGGAAGGGGCTCCCAGGCCCGTAGAGCGCGAGCAGCGTCAACCCGGCGACGATCGTCGGCAGGGCGAACGGGAGGTCGATGACCGCGTCCACGATCGATTTGCCGGGGAAGCGGTCGCGGACGAGCATCCAGGCCGTCGCGGTGCCCGCGACCGCGTTCACGAGCGCGCACACCGCCGCCACCCCGAGCGTCAGCTTCAGCGCCGAGACCGCCTCAGGCCGGGTCGCCTCGTGCCAGAACGCCTCCCGCCCGCCGGCGCGCGAAGCCCAGATCAGCGCGGCCAGCGGCAGAAGGACAACGAGGCTTAGGTACGTCGCGGCGACACCTCGCGCGAGCGACCCCCCGAAGCGGCCGGAAACCGTCTCGGAGGGTCGCTCTACAGCGACAGCGTCAGTGGCCAATCGACCTCTCGATCTTGGCCACGATCCCCTTCTCCGGGTGGAAGAAGCGGTTGTTCACCTTCGTCCAGCCCCTCAGGCCGAGCTTCCTCGAGTTGATCGTGAACAGGCCGGCGGGCTTGTAGAACTTGTAGCTCTTCGCGACGCTCTTCACGACCGGGCGGTAGCCCTGGCTCGCGAACGCCTTCTGGGCGGTCCCGGACCACAGGTACCTGTAGAACGCCTTCGCGGCCGGCTTCTTGAGCCCCTTCTTCGTCAGCGCGACGGGGGTCTCGATCAGCAGCGTCGCCTTCGGCGTGTGGTACTCGGTGTGGACGCCCTTCTTCTCGGCGTAGATCGCCTCGTTCTCGTACGTGATCAAGACGTCGCCCTTGCCCTGCGCGAAGATCGCCAGCGCTTCGCGGGCGCTGGCCGGCTGCACGGGCATGTGCTTGAACAGCTTGTACAGGTACGCGATCGCCTGCTTGTCGGTCTTGCCCGCGCGCCGCTGGGCGCCGTAGGCAGCCATCACGTTCCAGCGCGCGCCGCCCGAGGTGAACGGGTTCGGGCTGATCACCTGCACGCCGGGCTTCACCAGGTCGCCCCAGGCCTTGATCTTCTTCGGGTTGCCGTCGCGCACGACGAAGACGACGACCGAGTCGGAGACGATCCCGCGGTGCGAGTTCGCGTTCCAGTTCTTCGGGACGAGGCCCTTCTTCACGAGCAGGTTGACGTCCGGGTCGAGCGAGAGGGCGACGAGGTCGGCCGGCTGCCCTGCGGCGACTGCCCGGGCCTGGTCGCCTGAGGCGCCGTACGACTGGTTGAAGCCGACGCCCGACCCCGCGCTCGTCTTGTTGAATGCCTGGATGATCTTTCCGTAGGCGTCCTTGGGCGTCGAATACGCGACGAGGTCGACCGACCCGCCCCTCGAGGCTCCGGCCGCAGATCCGGCCAGCAGTGCCACGCCGACTAAAGCAATGCAAATCGCTTTCATAGGCACTCCCTATTTACAAGTTTCTCCACGGGTTTCCTGGAGAATGTCAGACGGACCGGACGGCGTCAAACGGGAACCCGCTCCTCAATAGAGTGGCCGCCGTGGAGCCACTCGACCGTGCGACGATCTGGCCCTACCGCGGCGGCGATCCGGGGGAGCTGTACTACCAACGCTACGCGCACCCGAATGGGCTTGCGGCCGAGCGCGCGCTCGGGGAGCTCGAGGGCGGCGAGGCGTTGCTCTTCCCCTCCGGAGCCGGTGCCACGACGGCGCTCGTGCTCGGGTTGCTCACGCCGGGACAGACGATCGCGCTCGCGGAGGGTGCCTACTACGGGACCGCCGTCCTCTTCGCCGCGCTCGAGCGCTGGGGAGTGCGCTTCCGGGAGTTCGACCAGACCGGCCCGCCGCCCGACGGGGTCGACCTCGTCTGGCTCGAGGCGCCTTCGAACCCGTTCCTGACGATGCCCGACCTCGAGGCAGCCGTGGCGCACCCGGCCCGCGTCGTCGTCGACTCCACGGCCGCGACTCCGGTCTACCTGCGCCCGCTCGAGGGCGGCGCCGACTTCGCCCTCCACAGCGCGACGAAGTTCCTGGGCGGCCACGACGACGTGCTGCTGGGTGCCGTCGTGTGCCGCTCGGGCGAGGACGCGGAGCGCCTACGAGAGTTTCGCGGCCGCTCGGGGATCGTCGCCGCGCCGGACCCGTGCTGGCTCCTCTCCCGCTCGCTGAAGACGCTGCGCGTGCGGATGGAGCGGCACACCGCGACCGCGACCGAGCTCGCCGAGCGGCTGCGCAAGCACCCCGCGGTCGAGGTCGTGCGCTACCCCGGCTTCGGCGGGCTGCTCTCGTTCGACGTCGCCGACGGCGAGGCCGCGCGCCGCGTGGAGACCTCGCTCCGGCGGATCACGAACGCGACGAGCCTCGGCGGCGTCGAGTCGGTGCTCGAGAGTCGCACGCGCTGGGAAGGCGACCGCGTCCCGTCCGGCCTGCTGCGCCTCAGCGTCGGGCTCGAAGACGTCGACGAGCTCTGGTCGGATCTCGAGCAGGCGCTGGCGTGAGCCAGAAAACAGTCGTCTTCTTCCCCGAGGGGGCGTTCGGGCCGACGAACAACTGCGTGGGGATCGGCCGCGTCCTCCTCGAGCGCGGCAACCGCGTCGTGTTCGTGGTCGAGGAGTCGTTCGCCGGCACGCTCGAGGCGCAGGGCTTCGAGGAGGCGCTCATGCGGCTGAAGCCGCCGCCCGAGGTCGAGGAGGCACCCGGCCAGTTCTGGAAGGACTTCGTTCGTGAGACGGCGCCGGAGTTCCGCAAGCCGACGATCGAGCAGCTGGAGACGTTCATCCTCCCGGTCTGGCAGGAGCTGGTCCACGGTGCACGGTACGTGGACGAACGATTGCGCGAGATCTTCGGCGAGCTCGAACCGGACGTGATCGTCGAGGACAATGTGGTCGCGTTTCCGGCCGTGCCCGCCTCTGGCCGGCCCTGGGTCCGGATCGTCTCCTGCAACCCGCTCGAGCTGAAGGACGCCGAGCTCCCTCCGCCGTTCTCGGGCTACCCCACGAGAGACCGCTCCGGCTGGGAGGAGTTCCGCGCGCGCTACCGAGAGCTGCACGAGCCGCTGCAGGGCGAGTTCTCGGCTTTCTGCGAGGAGCGCGGAGCCCCGCCGCTGCCCGCGCTCGAGTTCATCCACGAGTCGCCCTTCCTGAACCTGTACCTCTATCCGGCCGAGCTCGACTACCCCAGGGTGCGGCCCCTCGCGCCGAGCTGGCAGCGCCTCGAGTCCTGCGTCCGCGACGTCGACGACCGCTTCGAGCCGCCTTCGGGCGACGGTGCGCTCGTCTACGTGAGCCTGGGCAGCCTCGGCTCGGCCGACGTCGAGCTGATGAACCGCCTCGTGGCGGCGCTCGCGGAGACGCCCCACCGGTACGTGGTCAGCAAGGGCCCGCAGCACGAGCTGATCGAGCTGGCGCCGAACATGACCGGTGCAGAGTTCCTGCCGCAGCCGGCGATCCTGCCGGCGGCCGACCTCGTGATCACGCACGGCGGCAACAACACCGTCACCGAGTCGATCCATTTCGGGAAGCCGATGATCGTCCTGCCGCTGTTCTGGGACCAGCACGACAATGCCCAGCGCGTGGCCGAATGCGGCTTCGGCGTGCGCATGCCGAGCTACGAGCTCGAGGACGCACAGCTCCACGAGGCCATCGACCGCCTGCAGGCTCGGCCGAACTCGCTTCTCCGCGAGACCTCGGCGCGGTTACGTCAGCGGCCCGGAACCATCCGGGCCGCTGACCTGATCGAGCGTTTGTAGTACGGGCTTAGCCGGGCGTGATCGTGCCGAAGAGCCCGTGGCTCTCGTCGTCCGGGCCGGCGGTGAAGAACAGCGTTCCCGGAGTCCCGTTGTTCCCACCCTGAGCGAACTGGAGGGCCCAAAGGCCGTCGATCGTGAGCTTGTTGCCATCCGCGTCACGAAGCGCGCCGCGGTACTCGAACTGACCGTTGCCCAGCTCCTCGTACGCGTTGATCTTCCCGTCGCCGAAGTTCCCGACGAGCAGATCGCCGCCGAAGCGCCCGAAGCTCGCCGGAGCAAGCGCGAGCCCCCAAGGGGCGTTCAGCTGGCCGTGCTGCGCGACCCGGCCGCGCAGGTTCCCGGCGAGGTCGTAGGCATCGACGAAGCCGAGGCCCTGGCCGGCGACCTCATCTTCAGCGTCGGCGTCCTGCTTCGCGTATGACACGAAGACGCGGTCGCCGATCGTCTGGACGTTGAACGGCCCGTACCCGGCCGGCAACGACGGGTCCTCGAAGCCGCTGTTGGGCACCAGGCCGAAGCTCCCGTTGAACACGTCAATGCGCGCGTTGTGGAAGTCGGCCGCGTACAGACGCGGCCCGGCCGCGGTGTCGGCGATCGCGAGGCCCTTGTAGATCGCTCCACTCGAGGGGACGGTGACGATCGCCGTCGTCCCCTGGGCTCCGTTCCAGGCTCTGATCGCACCGTCCTCACTGTCGAAGATGAACAGCGCCTTGCCGCCGGTCGGCAGCACGAAGCCTGTCGTCGGGTTGAAGACCGCACCCGTCGGGCCGCCGGCGACCGCTACCACGAGGCCTTGTTTTGCCCCGGCACCGTTGTAAAGCGTCGACAGGTCGGTGCCGTTGTCAGACACCCACCACGGCGACGTTGCCGAGGACGTGAGGCCCCAGGCGTTGACGAGTTGCGGATCGGTTGTCGGAGCGACCCCGGGCTGGTCGGAAACCAGCGGGGTCACTTGATACGAGTTGCTCTCTGCGGCGAACAGCGGTCTGGCTGCGACCACCGCCACGCCGAGCAGAAGGGCGGCCAAGAGCAGGACCCTCGACCGCCGGTTGAGGCGAAGCTCTCCCATACCTCACGCTCCTTCCTTTGGTCCTGCCAACCAAGGTCCCTACCCGGGGCGGAGGTGATCGGTTTTCCGAAAGAGAGCCGGAGGTGGGATTCGAACCCACGGCCCACGCCTTACAAGGGCGTTGCTCTGACCACTGAGCTACTCCGGCGCGCTCCGCAGCGTAGCGCTAGCGGTGCACGATCACTTCGTCGATCAGGCCGTACTCGAGCGCTTCTTGCGAGCTCATGAAGTGGTCGCGGTCGGTGTCCTTCGAGATCTGCTCGAGGGACTGGCCCGTGTGGTCGGCGAGGATCTCCTCGATGCGCCGCTTGAGGTCGAGGATCTCGCGCGCGCGGATCTCGACGTCCGAGGCCTGGCCGCCGAAGCCCGGCGACCACGCCTGATGGATCAGGATCTTCGCGTTCGGCAGGGCGCTCCGCTTGCCCTTGGCGCCGGCCGCCAGCAGCACCGCACCCATCGACATCGCGGTCCCGACGCAGATCGTGCGCACGTCGGGCTTCACGAAGGTGAGCGTGTCGTAGATCGCGAGCCCCGCGTAGACATCGCCGCCGGGCGAGTTGACGTAGAGCGAGATGTCCTTGTCCGGATCGTCCGACTCGAGGTGGAGCAGTTGGGCCACGACGAGGTTCGCGACCTGGTCGTCGATCGCGCTGCCGACGATCACGATCCGGTCGTTCAGGAGCCGCGAGTAGATGTCGAACGACCGCTCGCCGCGGGACGTCTGCTCGATCACCATCGGCACGATCTGGTTCATGCGGGCACCGCCACCTCGACGGGCCCCAGCAGGTGCACCGGCACGCCATACGCGCGCAGGCGTTCCGCGACCTCGTCCGCGTCCTCGACCGCCGGCGGGACGAAGATCTCGACCGGCCGAGCCAGCTCGCCGCGCCAGGCCGAATCGCCCTCCAGCACCGCGCCCCAGAGCAGCACGCGCCCGAACACGCGCTCCTCCGCGCCGACGGCGAGGTAGTGATCCCAGGCGCCCAGCTCACGGCCGGCGTGGATGCCGCACTCGCACGCCGGCGACGGCGGCGCATGGGCGACATGGACGTGTCGGCGACACCTCGCGCGAACCGGCTCGTCGAACGGCCACGGGTCGCCGTACAGCACGCTGAGCAGGACGCCGTCCTCGACGCGCCAGACCTTCCAGCCGACCGCCGGCCGCAGCGCGTCCGCGCCCCATGTCCGCTCGATCCGGCCGATCCTCATTCCGCGGCGAGCCACGCGAGGATCGCCTCGCGCGAGAAACGCCACTCCTCCCCCACCTTGCGGCCCGGCAGCTCGCCCTTCTCCGCGAGCCCGACCACGGTCTCCTCCTCGATCTGCAGCAGCCCCGCGAGCTGCGCCGGTGTGAGGATCTCGAGCTCCGCAGCGGGCCGGAACGAGTGCTGCCCCACCGACCACTCTGCATGCGCGACCTCCATCGGCCCGGCCACCTCCCGCGTCCAGACCGGGTCGTCCGGGTCGAACTGCGCGACGAGCTTCGTGATCAGCTCGCGCTTCGGCGTGCGCAGCTCGTCGGCAGCACGGTGGAGCTTCTCCGCCTCGGCGGTCGGAATGCGCACGTAGAGGGCGGTGTAGTCGGTCTCACGCCGGGGTCGCGCCATCGCAGATATCTAGATATCAGAAAGATATCCACGAGCGCAAGCGGCTACGACAAGACTTGCCTCGACTGCTGGTGCGCGAGCACCTTGCGCTTCACGCGCTGGAGCGCGTTGTCGATCGTCTTCGTGTCGCACCCGAGGCGCTCGGCCATCGTCTCGTACGACTCGCCTTCGAGGTAGAGCTTGAGCGCGTCGGCCTCGAGCTTCGACAGCCCGCTGCCGAGCGTGAAGACGAGGCTCTGCAGCTCCTCGGTGGAGATCACGCAGACCGACGGGTCGTCGACCAGCGGCCCGGGCAGGGCGTCGCCGAGCGTGCAGTCGCCGTCCGACTCCTGGCCGGCAGGGGTGTGGCTGAACGAGACGTAGGTGTTCAGCGGCGCGTGCTTGTACCGGGTAGCGGTCTTGATCGCCGTGATGATCTGCCGCGTCACGCAGAGCTCGGCGAAGCTCCGGAACGAGGACTTGTCTGCGCTGAAGTCCCGCACTGCCTTGTAGAGGCCGATCAGGCCCTCCTGGATCAGGTCTTCCGCGTCGCCGCCGGCGAGGAAGTACGAGCTCGCCTTCAGGCGGACGAAGCCCGAGTAGCGGCGGATCAGCTCGTCGAGCGCCTTCTGGTCGCCGTTCCGCGCGCGCATCACGAGCTGGAGATCGGCGAGCTCGCGCTGGAGCTTTTGCGGCGAGTGGACGGTCTGCGCGGTGCGAGCGGGCACGGCTTCCCTGTCGTCGGCGGACGGCGAGCTGCGCAAGCCTCACCCTGAGGTTGAGGATCAAGATAGCAAGGTCCCAATACGTTTACAAGACCTTGCGTGTTTTTTGTCTTAACCGGACCCTTGGCCTCTGCGCAACTTCTCTAGGCGTTTTCGCGTCTCTTCGTCCACGCGATCGCGAAGCTGCGATCGGTTCGCTTCTTGGTGCCGTGGCTCGTCGAGGTCGCCCAGGAAGGTGGCCGAGCTGCGCTTCTGCACCTCCTGTCCGGAGGTGCCGCGGATCGCGCTGTCGGATGAGACCAGGCAGACCGTCTCGCTGCCGCGGTGCTCGGCGGCCAGCCGCTCGAGCAGCGCGTCCGCGTGGTCGGCGTAACGAACCTCCAGCGGGCCGTGCTTGCGGTCCTGCCCCACGCCGTCGAAGACGACGACCCCCCGGGCGCCGTGCACCGCGACGAAGCTGGCCAGCCGATCGACCAGCTCGCGCGGGTCCTCGAACGACCCCGCGTACAGAAGGTTGTAGCCGTCGAAGAGATACAGCGTTGGCTCAGCCACGGCGCTGCCGCCTAGCCTCGTAGAGCAGGAGCGCGGCCGCGACGCTTACGTTCAGAGAGCCGACGCTGCCCTCGAGGGGGATGGAGACCGCGTCGTCGCACGTGCGGCGCACGAGCGGGCGCAGGCCCTTCCCCTCGGCGCCGAGGACGAAGACCGCACCTCCCGAGAGGTCGGCGTCCCACATCGCGGTCTCGGCTTCGCCGGCCGCGGCCCAGATCCAGAGGTTCGGCCCCTTGATCTCGCCAAGGTAGCGCGCGAGGTTCTTGACGACCGCGACGCGGACGTGCTCGAGCGCACCCGCGGAGGCCCGCGCGACCGCCGGCGTCACGCGCGCCGAGTTGTGCGCGGGAAGGACGACGCCGTCGGCTCCCGCACCTTCGGCGCTCCTGATCACCGCGCCGAGGTTGCGCGGGTCGGTGACCGAGTCGAGCACCGCCAGGAGCGGCGCCGCGCCGGCCGCGAGCGCGTGCGCATCCGCGTAGCGGTAGGGCTCGACGCGGGCGACGACGCCCTGGTGGTCCTGCGTTCCGGCCTCGGCGGTGAGCTCGCGCTCAGGTTTCACCTGGATGCGCACGTCGGCCTCGCGCAGCCACGGCTCGGCCTTCAGCGCCCGCTCGGTCGCCCGCAGCTCGAGCACCTCGCGCGGCCCGCGGACGGCCTCGCGCACCGGCCGACGCCCGTAGACAAGCTCCGAGGTGGTCACCGCTTAGGGACGAGCTGGAAGCCGGGCTCCGCGTCGACATCCCGGACCTCCCAGCCGGCGGCCTCGATCTCGTCGCGCAGGCGGTCGCCCGCCTCGAAATCCTTGCGCGCCCGGGCCTCCACGCGCGCCCGCGCAAGCTCCTCGAGCTCGGCAGGCGCAATCTCGACCTCGGCGAGCGACTCGAGGCCGAAGACCTCGAGCCCGCGCAGCAGCAGCTCATGGTCGCGCCAACCGTGCATCACAGCGAGCGCCTCGGGGGTGTTGAAGTCGTCGTCGAGCGCCGCTGCAAAGGCATACCAGTCGCCGCCCGGCTCCGACGGGCCGCGGAAGACGTTGCGGAAGCTCTCGGCCTGCGCGGCTGCCTGCGCAAGCGCCTCGTCGGAGAAGTCGATCGGCTTTCGCCAGTGGCCGCCGAGGAAGTAGACGAGCAGCGTCTCGCGGCCCCACTCGTCGAGCGCCTCCCGCAGCGAGACGATGTTGCCGAGCGACTTCGACATCTTCTCGCCCGCGAGGCGCAGCATCCCGTTGTGCATCCAGACACGCGCGAAGTCCCGGCCGGCCGACCGCGACTGGGCGATCTCGTTCTCGTGGTGTGGGAAGACGAGGTCGATGCCGCCGCCGTGAATCTCGAAGACCGGCCCCAGGAAGGTCTCGGCCATCGCCGAGCACTCGATGTGCCAGCCCGGCCGGCCGCGACCCCAGGGCGATTCCCACGACGTGTCCTCGCCCTCCTTGTGCCCCTTCCAGAGCGCGAAGTCCCGCGAGTCCTCCTTCAGCTCCGACGGCTCGGCCTCCTCCGAGGGGTTGCGCGTGGCCTCCTCGTCGTCGTGTCGGCCCGAGAGCCTCCCGTAGCCCGGGTAGCTCGCGACGCGGAAGTAGACGTCGCCGCCGGCCGGGTAGGCGTGACCGCCCTCGATGAGCTCCTCGATCAGCGCGACGATCTGCGGGATGGTCTCGGTGGCCTTCGGCTCGTGGTCCGGCCGGCCGAGGCCGAGGTCGCTCGTGTCCTCGAGGTACCACTCGCTCGCGTCGGCTGCGAGCTGCGCGCTGGCGCCCGGCGCGGCGTCGTAGATCTTGTCGTTGATGTCCGTGATGTTCTCGACGAGCGTCACGTCGTAGCCGCTGCGCTCGAGCCAGCGCTTGAGCCACAGCGAGAGCACGAAGGGACGCGCGTTGCCGATGTGGATGCGCTGGTAGACCGTCGGCCCGCAGAAGTACATCCGCACGGGACCGGGCGGCGGCGGCAACTCCTGCAGCTGCCTGGTCGCGGTGTCATACAGCCGCATCGATCCTCCTCCGCAGCGTCTCCTCGCGCCTCATGGCGCGGAATCTAACGACCGGCGCGGTAGGCGAGCGCGGCCGCCAGCACCGGGTCCCTGCCCCGGAAGAAGGCCCTCGAGGTCAGCGGCACGCTGAGCCTCGGCTCGATCGCGACGCGCGTATCGCCGGCGAAGCTCTTCTCCCAGTAGGTCCCCGCGACGTTCACGCTGACGCCCGCGGTCGGCAGGTCGACCGGCAAGGCGTCGCCGTAGAGGTTCGGGCTGCCGCCAGACGTCTCGCCGACGAAGATCGCACGCGTCCTGCGCTCGAGCTCGGTGATGAAGTTCTGGGCGGCCGAGAACGTGCTCCGCGAGATCAGCACGAAAAGCCGGCCCGGGCGGTTGACAGACTTCGCTCGAAGCGCTCTGAGCAGCGGCACGTACGTGTGGTTGTCGCCGCCGGGGTTGAGCCGCACATCGACGATCACGCGGCGAACCTTCCGCTTCTTCGCGAGCCGGGCGACCTTCGCAGCTTCCGAGTAGGTCGAGCCGAGCGTCATGTTGTAGCCGACGTAGACCACGCGTCCGTGGTCGAGCGTCGCCACGTAGTGGTCCTGGCCGCGCCGGCGGAGGTAGAGGGGCGCCGGCCGTCGCGGCAGCGCGTAGACGAACGACGGGAAGGCCGGGCGCATGAGCCGCAGGTAGACGGCAGCGCTGACCGGCGCGAGGGTCAGGTCGAAGGGCGCCTTGCCCGGCTTCTGGAAGGAGAAACGGGCAGGCCCGACGCCGCCGCGGAGGCCGAGCCCGTGAAGTACCTCCGCGGTCAGCATGAAGCTCATGAAGCGGTCGGTTCGCGTGGCCTCGTTGTCGCGCGGCACGAGCGGTCGAACCCTCTGCTCCAGCTCGGCGGCCGGGTAGCCGTCGAGCTGGAGCAGCTTCGCACCCACGAGGCTCCGCCGCCCAGGCGCGGCGACCACGAAGAGCCCGTCGGCGAACTTGTAGAGGAAGAGCGGGAAGAGATGCAGCACACGGCGGTGGGCCGAGTCGAGCGGGAAGATGCCCGAGTGGCCGTCCCGCTCGCCGAGCAGCGTCGTGAAGCGCATCAGCTCGACGAGCAGCTGGTCGGGGGAGAGCCCTGGTGCTCGGGCGGCCAGGGCGTCCGCCGCGGCCTGGAAGGACGGTTCGGGCGTGAAGTGGAACGGGTCGGGATGGATCTCGCGGATCCGCTGCATCAGCAGCCGGACGTCGTCTGCAGAAGGAGAGCCGGCCGGGGCAGCAGGTTGCGCCGCTCCTGCGGCGAGAGCGAGCACGGCAACAGGGATGGCGAAGACGCCGAGCCGCATTGGATGATTTTAACACCACTAAAATTCATTTGACTAGACTTATCCGGCGATGGCCGTGAACCAGGCGGGCGAGATCCGCATCGGCGCCCGTCTCCGAGCTCGGCGGCTGGAGCGCGGGTTGACGATCAGCGAGGTCGCGGAACGGGCTGCCCTCACGCCGGGGTTCATCAGCCAGCTCGAGCGAGACCTCACCTCGGCTTCTCTGTCCTCGCTCTACCGCATCTGCGCTGTGCTTGACGTCCGCGTCGGTGCCCTGATCGACGACGTTCCCTCCGGCAGGCTCATCCGGCGGGAGGAGCAGGCGCGGCGCTCTCTTGCGATGGGAAATGCCGAGCACCTGCTCCTTAGCTCTGGCGACGAGCGGCGGTTCCACGTGACCGAGTCGCACATCCCGCCGCTCGGCAGCGCCGGCGACGAGCTATACACGCTTCCGGCCGACGTCGAGCTCGTGTACGTCCTCAGCGGCTCCCTGGAGCTTCGCGTCCGGGACGAGGTCCACGCGCTCGAGGAAGGCGACACGTTCACCTACTCCCCGCGGGACCCGCATAGCTGGCGGAACCCGTCGGACATCGAGGAGGCCGTCGTGCTCTGGACGGCGCTGCCCAACCCCTACGCCGTCTGAGTTCTAGAGCTCGATCGAGTAGCCGAGGTCGGTCGGGTTCGGCGGGAACGGCACGACGCGCGTGTCGCCGTTCTGCCGCCACCCGAGCCGCTCGTAGAAGCGGCGGGCGCGGTCGTTGTGCTCCAGCACCCAGAGGTGGCAGCGGGCCGAACCGGCGGCGCGGAGCCTCTCGAGCACGTCGTCGTGGAGCTCGCGGCCCACGCCCTCGCCCCAGCTGGCCGGGAGCACGTAGAGGCCGTCGAGCCATTCGGCACGGCAACCCGCGACGCCCACGAGCGCCCCGCCACGCTCGGCGACGAGGACGGCGAGCTCCGGGTCCGCGACCGCGTCCCGCCAGCGCTCGCGCACCTCGTCGATGGGAAACGGGAAGCGCTCGGGCGGGAAGATATGCGCCAGGGCGGCGACGGAGGCCTCCCGCTGGATTGCCGCGAGCGCCTCGGCCTCGTCGGGGCGAGCCTCTCTGATCGACAGCGAGCCGGGCTCGAAGCGCACGTCCCCCGAGAGTCTAGGGCCGTCCCCTACTGCCGCGAGTGCGCCGGCCGCGAGTTCGACGGCGGCTGAGCGCACGAGCCGTTCGACACTTCTCCCGTCGTTACACTCGCGCGGTCGTGCGGGCTACCGAGTGAAGGAGCCCCTACTCGCGTGGTTCGCCGAGCGCGGACGCGATCTTCCGTGGCGCCGAACCCGCGATCCGTACGCGATCCTCGTCAGCGAGGTGATGCTGCAGCAGACGCAGGCAGCACGGGTCGTGCCGCGTTGGTGTGCCTGGCTCGAGCGCTGGCCGAGCGTCGCGGCGCTCGCCGCGGCGCCGACAGGCGACGTGATCCGCGAGTGGCAAGGACTCGGCTACAACCGGCGAGCGCTCAACCTGCAGCGCGCCGCGCGGGTGGTGGCGCGGCAAGGTTGGCCGGACGACCTGACCGAGCTGCCGGGAGTCGGCCGCTACACCGCGGATGCGGTCGCGTGCTTCGCCTTCGGCCGAGCAGTGCTCCCCGTCGACGTGAACGTGCGCCGTGTGCAGGAGCGAACAGGCGAGCGCTTCGACCACGCCTGCGCGCAGGCGCTGATGGACCTCGGCGCGACGGTCTGCATTGCCCGCCTCCCGCGCTGCGGCGAATGCCCGCTCGCGCGCGCGTGCCCCTCGCGCGGCCTGCGCTTCGAGCCGCTGCGAAAGCAGAGGCCGTTCGAGGGCTCGTTCCGCCAGCGGCGGGCGCTCACACTGCGGCTCGTCGCCCAGCGCCCCCGGAAGCTCAGCACACTCGACGCCGAGGCGGTACGCGCGCTGGAACGCGACGAGCTCGTCCTCGTCGAGAACGAGCTCGTCCGTCTTCCGGCTTAGGAGCTGGTGAAACCGGTGGCCGCGATGTAGGCGGCGAGGTTCCCGTTCGGGTGCACGAGCACGACGGGAGCCAGGCAACGCTGCGGAGCCGTCACCTTCTCGCGGAGTCGCGCGTTCCCGTGCGACGAAAGCGGAGTGGAGCTCGTCGTGAAGACCGGCCCGCTCGAGTCCGGCGCACAGAACAGCGAGACCTTGATGCTCGTGACCGGCCCGGGGTTGTCCGTGCCGAGGATCACGAGCCCTCTGATGCGTACCTCGAAACGGCCGTGGCGGCTGAGCTTCGCGGTTCCGCTTCCCGCCCACGGCACACCGCCGCGGAGGACGCTGTGGATCGGCGGATCGCTGAGGATGCTGCCGACGAGCTGCTGCTGCAACAGCTTCCCGTGTCTCTCGCCGCCCTTCCGCCCATGGTCGTCGCCGCCCTTCCCGCCATGGTCGGCGGCCGCCGCAGCGACGAACACGGCGGCTACGACAAGGACTCCAGCCAGGAACCACTTCTTTGAAAGCGTCATCCTGCTCCTCTCTCTGGGCTTGTGTGACCGTTTACGAAACGGCGGGCGCTTCGGTTCTGAGGAGCGCCACTGCCAGCGCGGCGAGGCCGTCGCCGCGGCCGGTGAAACCGAGCCTGTCGGTGGTCGTCGCTCGAACCGTCACGAGGCCAGGCTCGACGCCCAACGCGTCCGCGAGCCGAGCCTGCATCGCCCCTCGCACCGGCGCGATCCTGGGCTCCTCCCCCACGAGGACGCAGTCCGCGTTCTCGAGCTCGAAGCCCGCTTCGCGCACCTGCCCGTACGCCCGGGCCAGCAGGTCGAGCGACGACGCCCCCTCCCACTGGGCCTCGCCCGGGGGGAAGAGCGAGCCGATGTCGCCCATCCCGGCCGCACCGAGGATCGCGTCGATCAGCGCGTGGGCGATCACGTCGCCGTCGGAATGTCCCGCGAGCCCGTGCTCGGACTCGAGCTCGACCCCGCCGAGCACGAGCGGCACGCCCTCGACGAGCGCGTGGGCATCGACGCCGAGCCCGACTCTCAACCGAGCGGCTCCTGGCGGCGCTCCCGCCCGTCGAACACGGACACCGTCTGGTAGCCGACCTCCCGTGCCAGCCGCGCGGCCTGGGCGACGTCACGTCCGACATGCGCCGGCTCGTGCGCATCGGAGGCGAGCGTGATCGGCACGTTCCTCTCTCGGCACGCCTCCAGCAGCCCGCGGTCCGGATACAGCTCGCCGACCGGCTTGTGCAGGCCCGCTGCGGAGACCTCCACGCAAACGCCGGCGGCCTCGATGGTGTCCGCCGTCTCGACGTGCAGGAAGTGCGTCTCCTCGTCGCCGTGCCGGAGCCCGAAGAACTTGACGAGATCCGGATGCGCCAGCACGTCGATGAGGCGGCTGCGGGCCGCGTTCCGTAGCCACTCGAAGTAGCGACGCCACGCCTCTCCCACCGGCAGCTTGTGGACGAGCCCGGGCTCCTGGTCGACCGCAAGACCGTCCACGAAGTGGACCGAGCCGAGCAGGTAGTCCCACGGAAAGGGAGCAAGGAGGTCGGCCAGCTCGCGCTCGATTCCAGGGAAGTAGTCGACCTCGAGGCCGAGCTTGACGGGTAGGCCGCGCACTTTCGCCTCGCTAACTGCATCGACGTACGCGTCGAGGTCGTCGACGCTGCGGTCTCGCATCCACGGGATCTCCCACAGGGCCTCGGTCTGGCGGAAGCGGTAGACGTGCTCCGAGAAGCCGATCTCGTCCACGCCCGCGGCGCGCGCCTGCTCGACGTACTCCTCGGCGCGCGAAACCGTGTAGTGGCGGTTCGGCTCGCCGCCGGAGCGGTCGCGCAGGTGCATGTGGTAGTCGACGATCACGCGCCGAGCCAGCTCTCGACGAGCGCGAGATCGTCCGCGTCGGTCACCTTCAGCAGCTTCGAGTCGCCTTCGACCCATTTGACGCGACCGCCGGAGGCTTCGACCAGTGCAGCACAGTCGGTCGCGCTCGCGGCGTCGCCGGCGACGGCGCGGCGAAGAACGTCGGCGAGAAAGGCCTGCGGCGTCTGCACGGCGACCAGGTCGTCGCGACGCAGGGTCTCGACCACTCGGTCCCGTTCCACTTTCTTGACGGTGTCTGACACCGGGAGCGCGGGCACGACCGCGTCCCAGCCCTCGGAGAGAGGCGCTAGCACCCGCTCGATCACGTCTTCGGGCAGCAGCGGCCGCGCGGCGTCGTGGACGACGACAACGGCCGCGTCGTCGGGCACGTCCTCCAGAGCCAGCCGCACGGACTCGGAGCGGGACGCGCCGCCGGTGACCGCGGAGCTGACCTTCGTCGCCGCGATCTCCTCCGCGACCAGGATCGACGGCTCCTCCCAGTCCGGAGGAGCCGCGATCACGATCTGGTCGATCCAGTCCGAGCCCTCGAGGCGCTCGAGGCTCTCGGCCAGCAGCGGCCGGCCGCCGAGCCGAGCGAACGCCTTGGGCCGGTCGGAGCCGAGCCGCTCGCCGCGACCTGCCGCAGCGAGAACGGCCCAGACCGACACGGCCTACAGGCCTCCCCCGGAATCGAAGATGCCTCGACCGGTCATTTCAGACTGTCGCGCGGGGCAAGCCCGCGCGACCTGACGACGGCATCGCAAGCGACGCCTCAGGCCGTGGCCGGAACCTTGGCTGTCTCCTTCTTCTTGCCGCCTCGCTCGAGGACGCCGTCGAGCCACTCCGCCGCCTCGTCCTCGTCCATGTCCTTCGCGTACATCAGCTCGCTGGCGAGGATCTTCTTCGCCTTCACGAACATCTGCTTCTCGCCGGTCGAGAGCCCCTTCTCGTGGTCGCGGAGCGAGAGGTTCCGGACCACCTCGGCGAGCTCGAAGATGTCGCCGGTCTTCATCTTGTCGCGGTTGTGCTTGAAGCGGCGGTTCCAGTTCTTCGGCATCGTCGTGCCGTTCCCCGTCAGCGCCTTCAGCACCTTCGAGACCATCTGTTCGTCGATGACCTTCCGCAGGCCGACACGGTCGGCGTTGTCGGCTGGGACGTTCACCGTCATGTCGTTGTGCAGGATCTTGATCGTCAGGTATTCGCGCTTCTCTCCCAGCACCTCGCGCGACTCCTTTTTGACAACCGTCCCTGCTCCGTGGTGTGGATACACCACCTTGTCGCCGACCTTGTACAACCGAGCCTCCCCTCGAAATTTGGCTTTCCCGTGACGACGCCGGCGGGTGCTTCTTCCGCCGGCGAACCGTTTAACTATAGCGAAAATCGCTGGAAAACGCCACTTTTTCGGCGGAACCCCTCGCGTGCAGGGATTTTGTGTACTTCCGGTTAAGACTCAGAGCTTGACCTACAGCTGCAGGTAGCGGTCGACGAGGTTGTGCTCCTGCAGGCGGCGCAGGCCTTCACGGATCTCGCGTGCTCGGACGGTGCCGACGCCGTCCACGGCCTCGAGCTCGCGCTGCGACGCGCGGACGATTCCGTCCAGCCCCTCGAGGCTCGCGACGACCCGCTTGACGACCCCGTCCGGCAGCCGCGGGATGTGCGAGAGCACGCGGTAGCCGCGCGGGGAGACGGAGTAATCGAGCGGGTTGATCGTCGCCGGGTAGCCGAGCACCGCCAGCAGCTCGAACTCGAGCAGCTGGTTGTAGGGAAGGGCCGCGAGCGCCTCGAGCCCCTCCTGCGTCCGGTCCGCGCCGCCCTCCGCGTGGTAGTCGTAGACGAGCGCCGCCTTCTCGGCGGGCACGTCGGCCACGAGCTCCTCGAGCTGCATGCGGATCAGCCGCGCCTCCTCGCCGAGCTCGACGCAGGCGCGCTCGATCTCCTCGGCCATCCGTGTCGTCAGCTCGGCGCGCTGCAGCGTGACGAGCACGTCGTCGAGCATCACCGCGTTCTGGAACTCGAGCGCGGTCAGCCGCGTCAGCACCTGCTCGAGCCGAGCGCGGTAGGTCTCGAGGGTCGCGAGCGCCTGGTTGGTCTTTGCCAGCACGTCCGCGATCGGCTCCAGCTGGTAACGGCTGTGTCCGACGAACACGGTGACGGTCTCGCGCTGCTGCGAGATCGAGATCACAAGCGCCTTCGTCTGTTTGGCGACGCGCTCGGCGGTGCGGTGCCGGGTGCCCGTCTCGTTCGAGGGAATCGTCGGGTCGGGCATCAGCTGCACGTTCGCGTACGCGAGCTTCGTGCAGCCGGCGTTGACGATGATCGCGCCGTCCATCTTCGCGAGCTCGTAGAGCAGCTGGGGAGTGAAGGGCACGTCGAGCTTGATCCCGCCCGAGAAGAGGAAGGCCAGCTCGCTCGGCTCGCCGATCACGATCAGGGCGCCCTCGCGCGAGCGGATGATGTCGTCGATCGCGGCGCGCAGGTCGGTGCCCGGCGCGATGCGGCCCACGGCAGCGAGGATCTTCCCGTCGAGGCGCGGGTCGTGTTGAGTCGGTTGGCGGACGATCCCCAACGGCGGGGGAACCCGTGGGTCGGCTCTATGGTCCCTCGGCTCGCTCTGCATCGATCCCAGCCTTTGCTGCCTGCCCCAATGTCGCGGCTTCGAGAATGCGTATTTTGCCACGAGCTTGCGTGCCCGCCGGAGCGACCGCCGCCCCGAGGCCAAGCTTCTCGCACTCCTCGAGCCGGCGCTCCGATTGCGTGGCCGGACGCAGACGGCCCGTGAGGCCGACCTCGCCGAAAGCCGCGGTTCCCGCCTTCACAGGCGCACCCTTGGCGGCCGAGACGATCGCGAGCGCGATCGCGAGGTCGGCGCCCGGCTCGTCGATGCGCACGCCGCCGGCGACGTTCACGAATACATCCGACTGCCCCAGCGCGACGCGCGCATGGCGCGAGAGCACGGCGACGATCATCGCCAGGCGCTTCGGGTCGACACCGGTGCCGACTCGGCGCGGCATCGCGAGGTCGGTCGGCGCAACGAGCGCCTGGATCTCGAGCAGCAGCGGGCGCGAGCCCTCGAGTACGCAGCCGACGGCCGCGCCGATCTCGCCTTCCACGGTGCGGCCGAAGAGCTCGGACGGCTCCGGCACGCCGACGAGGCCGGTGCCGGTCATCTCAAAGACCGCGAGCTCGTTGGTCGAGCCGAAGCGGTTCTTGGACGCACGCAGGACACGGTGCTCGTGGTAGCGGTCGCCCTCGAACTGGAGCACGCAGTCGACCAGGTGCTCCAGCACGCGCGGCCCTGCGACGGCCCCGTCCTTGGTGACGTGACCGACGAGGATCGTCGCGACGCCGGACTCCTTTGCGACCCGGAGCAGCCGCGCCGCGGCTTCGCGCACCTGGCCGACCGAGCCCGGCGCGGAGCCGAGCTCGGACGAGTACAGCGTCTGCACCGAGTCGATCACGCAGACCTCGGGGCGCTCCTCCTCGAGCGTCGCGCAGACGGCGTCAAGCTCGGTCTCGGCGAGGAGGGTGACGTTCGCGGCGCCTCCGAGCCGTTCCGCGCGAAGCTTGACCTGGGCCGGCGACTCCTCCCCGGTTATGAGCAGCGAACGTCTCGTCGCGCTCATCGAGCTCAGCGCCGTGAGCAGCAGCGTCGACTTGCCCACACCGGGCTCGCCCCCAACGAGCACGAGCGAGGCCGGGACCAGGCCGCCGCCGAGGACACGGTCGAGCTCGGCAACTCCCGTGGGGATGCGCTCGGCCTCTTCGGCCTTGACGTCGAGGAGCTTGAGCGTCGCCCTCGGCGCGGCTGCTCGTGCTTCGGCCGGTTGTTCCTCGACGAGCGTCCCAAACTCACCGCACGACGGGCACTTGCCGAACCACCGCCCGGCCGAGTAGCCGCAGCCGGTGCAGGCGAACTGGGTCGCAGCCTTGGGCACCTGCCCATGCTAGGAACACGCGCGGACGGGAACTGTGTCTATTCAGGAACACCCGCGGCGTAGGCGGGCTCCGGCTCCGGCGCTGGTCGCCGCCGCGCGCTGCGGGCCGAGACGATCAGCAGGCCGCACAACACGAGCGCGACGCCGCCGAGCTGCAAGCCCGACGGCGACTCGTCCAGGATCGCCCACGCGAACAGCACCGAGAGCACCGGCTGGAAGGTGAGCAGCACCGAGGTCAGCGCGGCGGGCAGGCGGGGCAGGGTGATCGAGATCAGCAGCCAGCCCAGGGCCTGCGAGCTCCACGCGAGCAGCAGCAGGTAGCCCTGGGCCTTCCAGTCCGGCGTCCAGTCGAGGTTGCCGATCGCGAGACCGATCGGGATGCAGGCGAGCCCGGAGACGAGTGTCGCGTCGAACAGCGGCCCCGCCGGCCGCCGCCAATCCGCGTTACCGGCGCGCAGCACGAGCAGGAACCCCGAATAGGCGAGCGCTGTCAGGATCCCGTACGCGACTCCCAGGCCCGGGTTGCGGCCGTACGCGCCGTGCTCGAAGGCTCCAGAGATCAGCACCACGCCGACGAGCGCGACCGGGATCGCCGCCAGGGAGCGGTTTGACGGCCGCTCGCGCAGGATCAGCCAGGCGAGGACTCCCACGAGCACGACCTGGAGGTTTCCGAGCACGGTGGCGAGGCCGGCGCCGACCTCCTCGATCCCCTGGTGCCACGCGACGAGATCGACGGCGAAGAAGAGCCCTGCAACCCACGCGAGCGCACGCTGCTTCAGCGGGCGCGGTCCGTAGAGCCGGTCCTCGCGCCTCGACAGCAGCCAGAGCACGGGCACCGCGTAGAGGCAGCGAAAGACCGCGCCCGTGGACGGCGACACGTGCGCAACCCTGAAGAGAATTCCGGAGAACGAGATGGCGAGCGCGCCGGCGAGCGCGGCCGCGACCGGCCGGTTGTGAAGCTGGCGAGGCACCGGTTCAGGCTAGCGACGGGCTGCGAGGTCTCGAGCGAAGTCGACCAGGTACTTGAGGGTGAGCGCGAGCAAGAGGAAGCCGATGGCCGCTCGCACCGCGTCATCGCGCGCGGGCACGCGCGGGGCCACGGCATCGGCAACGGACTTCCTCCAGCCCGAGAGCGCGGCGTGACCGACCTCTTCGACCTTCATGCGTCTTCCCTACCCCTTCGGCGCAGTCGGTAACGCGGGCTCGTCGATGGTGCCGCCGCGCTCGACCTCGTGCAGGATCATCCGGTCGGTCAGCCACTCGACCGGGGCGCGGTCGTCGGTGAGCGGCCTGCCTTGGGGGCGGACCGCCTCGAGGCGGCTGCGACAGAGCGGCAGGAGCAGTGCGACCTTTCCCGGCGCGCGCGCGGCACGGCGCTCGAGCTCGGCGCGCGTCACCGGCTCGCGAAGCGCGAAGAGCACGTCGTTGTAGCGCAGCGCCCGCCAGCGCCACGCCTGCGGGAAGACGGTGAGCAGCGTCGTCCCGATCGCCTCGGAAAGCCGGCGGTCGCCGGGCGTCGCGGCCACGTTCAGGGCAATCGCACCGCCGGGGCGGAGATGGCTGTGCGCGAGCTCGAAGAACTCGCTCGTGGCGAGGTAGAAGGGGACGTACGGCTGCCGGTAGGCATCGACGACGATCAGGTCGTAGCGCTTCTTCGTCCGCTCGAGGAAGGGCCGGCCATCGGCGGTGATCAGGCGCATCCGCGGATTGTCCCCAGCGCCGAAGTAGCGGCGCGCGACGCGATTCACGGCAGGGTCGAGCTCGACTCCGTCGATGGCGACCCGCGGGTAGAAACGCCCGTAGGCGCGGCCCATCGTCCCGCCCGCGTTGCCGATCACGAGCATGTCGCGCGGCGGATGCCGCAGGAGCGGCGGAAGCATCAGGAAGAGATCCCAGTAGCGACCGGTGAGCACGGTGTGCGGCCGCCACTCGGAGTGCGTCACGACGCCCTCGTTCAGCTCGAGCTCACGGCCGCCGTGGCCGTCGGAGACGACGCGGATGTACTGGTACTCCGATTCCGTCTGGTAGATCGCGCTCTTGATCTGCGGCGTCGGTACGGCGAGCAGCGCCGCTGCGGCAACCGGGGCAAGCAACCAGGTTCCTCCGACGAGCAGCCCGGCGCCGAGCGCCACGCAGGCAGCTGTGCCGACGAGCGTGCGCTGCGTCCCGGCGAACGGGATCGCGATCAGCGCGGCGACGAAGGTTCCCGCCAGGCTGCCCGCGGTCGAGAGCGCGTAGAGGCGCCCCGCAACCCGCCCGGCCTCGGCGACGCTTTCGAGGGCAAGCCGCACGAGAAACGGCGCTGCCGCGCCGAGCGCCGTCACAGGAACTGCGAACAGGGCGAGCGCCGCGAAGAAGGAACCGACCACCGAGCCGACCGCGACCGCGTCGACGCCGTGCACGGCCCAGCGCAGCAGGGGGCGCGCGGCGAACGGAGTCACCGCAAGCGCCGCCGCCGCGACGAGCAAGATCGTCGCCAGCACGCGCGGCTCGGGCCGCCGGTCCGCCAGCCGCCCGCCGAGCCAATACCCGAGCGCGAGGTAGGCGAGCGTGAGGCCGATGATGTTCGCCCAGACCACCGTCGAGGCGCCGAAGTAGGGCGCGAGCAGCCGCGACGCGGAGATCTCGGTCGCGAGCGTTCCCGCCCCGACCAGAAACGCGACGAGGCCGAGCCTCACGCCAGCCGGGCCCGTGCGGCCCGGCGGGAGCGGCGCAGAGGTCGTGGGCAGTTCGACGACGCCCGTCATCCCGGGATCAGTCTAGGAGCGCCGAAGCGCGTGCATCGAGCCGGCCGGGGCCGTTTCGGCCACGGACGTGCTCGCGCCCGGAGGCGTCTACTCGGACGCGGGCTTCTGCGCTGCGGTTACTCGGACCGGGGCTCGTCCGGCTCGCCGTCGGCCGAGTCGGCCGGCTCGTCCGGCGGCACGGTGACCTTCTCCGGCGTGATCTCCGCCGGGATCACCGTGATGTCGACCTCGTCGTCGTTCTTGCGGTCGACGAGGATCGTGGAGCCGGGGCCGACCTCGCGGCCGAGCACGAAGTCGGCGAGCGGGTCCTCGATGTAGCGCTGGATCGCGCGGCGCAGCGGCCGGGCACCCATCGTCGGGTCGTAGCCCTTCTCGACGAGGAGCTCCTTCGCCCCGTCGGTGAGCTCGATCATCGCCTCGT
This sequence comes from Actinomycetota bacterium, assembly GCA_046726435.1. Lineage (GTDB taxonomy): Bacteria > Actinomycetota > Thermoleophilia > Gaiellales > Gaiellaceae > AC-32. Next base: position 1,979 of record JBKPAM010000177.1, on the reverse strand, counting down.
GCTCGCCCATCTGGTCGCGCAGGCGCTTCATCATCAGGTCGACGATGGTCATGATCTCTTCCTTCGTCAGCTTGTGGAAGACGATCACCTCGTCGATCCGGTTCAGCAGCTCGGGCCGGAAGACCTTCTTCAGCTCGCCCATGATCCGGTCCTTCATCTCCTCGTAGGAGAGACCGGTGTCGTCACCGACCGAGAAGCCGAGCGTCTGGTTCTTGGAGATCGTGGCGGCCCCGATGTTCGAGGTCATGATCACGATCGTGTTGCGGAAGTCGACCCTGCGGCCCTGCGCGTCGGTCAGCTTCCCGTCCTCCAGGATCTGGAGCAGGATGTTGAAGACGTCCGGGTGGGCCTTCTCGATCTCGTCGAGCAGGACGACGGAGTACGGCTTGCGGCGCACGGCCTCGGTCAGCTGCCCGCCCTCGTCGTAGCCGATGTAGCCCGGCGGCGAGCCGACCAGCCGAGACACGGAGTGCTTCTCCATGTACTCCGACATGTCGACCTGGATCATCGCGTCCTCGTCGCCGAACAGGAACTCGGCGAGCGTGCGAGCCAGCTCCGTCTTCCCCACGCCGGATGGCCCGAGGAAGATGAACGAACCGGTCGGCCGCTTCGGGTCCTTGATTCCCGCGCGGGCGCGGCGGATCGACTTGGAGACGGCGACGATCGCCTCCTCCTGGCCGATCACGCGCTTGTGGAGCTCGTCCTCCATGCGGGTCAGCCGCGCGGACTCAGCCTCGGTCAGCTTGAAGACCGGGATCCCCGTCCACATCGAGACGATGTCGGCGATCTCCTCCTCGCCGATCTCCGGCTGCTCGCCCGAGCCCTCCTCGGCCCGCCAGTTCTCCTCGAGCTCGCGCTTCTTCTGCGTCAGCTTGCGTTCCTTGTCGCGCAGCGACGCGGCCTTCTCGAACTCCTGCGCCTCGATCGAGGCCTCCTTGTCCTTGCGCACCTTCTCGATCTCGTCCTCGAGCTCGCGGTAGCGCGGGGGCGCGCTCATGGTCTTGATCCGCATCCGCGAGGCGGCCTCGTCGATCAGGTCGATCGCCTTGTCGGGCAGGTGGCGGTCCTGGATGTACCGGTCGGAGAGCACGGCTGCCGCGCCGAGCGCGTCGTCGGAGATCTTGCAGCGGTGGTGCGCTTCGTAGCGGTCGCGTAGGCCGCGCAGGATCTGGACGGTGTCGTCGACGGACGGCTCGTCGACGCGGATCTGCTGGAAGCGCCGTTCCAGCGCCGCGTCGCGCTCGAGGTACTTGCGGTACTCGTCGAGGGTCGTCGCGCCGATCGTCTGCAGCTCGCCCCGCGCCAGCGCCGGCTTCAGGATCGAGGCCGCGTCGATCGCGCCCTCGGCGGCCCCCGCGCCGACGAGGTTGTGGAGCTCGTCGATGAACAGGATGATGTCGCCGCGCTGGGTGATCTCCTTCATCACCTTCTTCAGGCGCTCCTCGAACTCACCGCGGTACTTCGAACCGGCGACGAGAGCCGCGAGGTCGAGCGTGTAGATCTGCTTGCCCTTGAGCAGCTCCGGCACCTGGTTCGATGCGATCCGCGAGGCGAGGCCTTCGACGACGGCGGTCTTGCCGACGCCCGGCTCGCCGATCAGCACGGGGTTGTTCTTCGTGCGCCGGGAGAGGATCTGCATCACGCGTTCGATCTCGGTCTGGCGGCCGACGACCGGGTCGAGCTTGCCCTCCGTCGACTGCTTGGTCAGGTTGCGGCCGAACTGGTCGAGCAGCTTCGAGCTCTTCGACTTCTCGCCCGGCGCGCCGCCCGTACCCTGCTGACGCCGGCCGGGGCCCGAGAGCATCCGGATGATCTCGTTGCGGATCTTTTCGGCGTCAGCGTCGAAGTCGAGCAGGATCCGTGCGGCGACGCCCTCGTTCTCGCGCACGAGCCCGAGCAGGATGTGCTCGGTGCCGATGTAGTTGTGGCCCAGCGAGAGCGCCTCCCGCAGCGCCAGCTCGAGCACCTTCTTGGCGCGC
>JBKPAM010000176.1:0-33841 GCA_046726435.1 Actinomycetota bacterium | reverse complement strand
AGCGCGAAGGCGCCGGCGAAAGCGATCGCCGGCGCGGCAATCGCGGGAATGGCGACGCTGTGGACGACCCCGTGCCACTCGACGCCTTCGAGGCCCGACTGCGCGATCGCCGCCCCCACGAGACCGCCGATCAGCGCGTGCGACGAGCTGGACGGCAGGCCGAGCCACCAGGTGATGAGGTTCCACGCGATCGCACCGATCAGGGCCGCGAGGACGGTCTTCTCGTTCGCGAGGGAGGTGTCGATGATCCCCTTGCCGACGGTCTTGGCCACCGCCGTCGTGACGAAGGCGCCCGCGAGGTTCGCGATCGCCGCGACGAGCACGGCGAGCCGCGGCGAGAGGGCCCTCGTCGAGACCGACGTCGCAACGGCGTTGGCGGTGTCGTGAAAGCCGTTCGTGAAGTCGAACCCGAGCGCGACGAGCACGACCAGGACGAGCAGGACCTCATCCATTTCCGGTCTCCCGAGCGAAGCGACGGGACAAGCTGGTGCCGCTGGAAATGCGCAGCATTTTCAGCGGTTTTTCACGACGATGGCCTCGAGCACGTCGGCGGCGTTCTCGAGCGCATCGACCGCGTCCTCGAGGCGCTCGTGGATGTCCTTCCAACCGATGATCAGCTTCGCGTCGTCGGTCGAACGGAACAGCTCCGCGACCGCGTCACGCTCGAGCTGGTCGCCCTGGTCCTCCAGCTCACGCAGCTCCGCGAGCTGGTCGCTCGAGTCGCGGAAGCCCTCGAGCCGGCGCACGGCCTCGTCGAGCTTCGTCGTCGCCTTGAGGATGACCTCCGCCTGGCCGCGCGCCTTTTCCGGCACCGGATCGACCCCCCACGACCAGAGGTTGTCGGCCGCCTCGTCGACGTGGTCGCAGATGTCGTCGATCGCGCCGGCGAGCCGGTACATGTCGTCACGGTCGAACGGCGTCACGAAGGTGCGGTTCAGCAGCAGGACGACCTCGTGCGTGAGCCGGTCACCTTCGTGCTCGCGCTCCTTGATCCGGACGATCAGCGCCTCGCCGTTTTCGGGAAAGCGGTCGAGCAGCTCCACGAGCAGCCGGGCGATCTCGATCGCGTTCGCAGAGGCCTGAGCGTAGAGGTCGAAGAACTCGCTCTTCTGCGGGGTCAGGCGGAGTCGGGGCATGCGCGGGCGGTGTGTATCACGTTGTCGTCTTGGTGGCCGCGTCCGCAGCCGCTGCTACCCTGCTCTCCGGTGGCGGAAAGAGCCGATTTCCAGGAAAATCGCGGCAGGGCGCGCCCGCGGTTCGCCAACGAGGCCGAACGCGAGTGTGCGAAGGTCCTGGATTACTACGGCGTGCCGTGGGAGTACGAGCCGCGCACCTTCGTGCTCGAGGAGGACGAGGACGGCCGTGTGATCGAGGCCTTCACGCCCGACTTCTACCTCCCTGAGCAGGAGCTGTTCCTCGAGATCACGGTCATGAAGCAGCGGCTCGTGACGCGGAAGAACCGCAAGCTGCGCAAGCTGCGCGAGCGCTACCCGGACGTGAACGTGAAGCTCTTCTACAAGCGCGACATCGAACGGCTGGCGCAGCGCTACCGGCTCGACATAGCGTCATAGAGCGTTTCGGCATGCATCGATGGCATCGACCGGTCATCTCAGACGGACGGACGAGCAGAGCTCGCCCGTCCTGAGGTCGGCATCGCAAGCGACGCCTTAGACACAGACTCCCGGGTCGGCGAGGTCTTCCTCGCGGCCGAGGAGCTGCGAAGCCGCGTCGACGAGCTCGGCGCGCAGATCGCCCGCGACTACGCCGAGCGCGACCTCCTGCTGATCGCGCTCCTCAAGGCGAGCTTCGTCTTCCTCGCCGACCTTTCGCGCGCGATCCCGATCCCGCACCAGGTCGACTTCGTCGAGCTCGCCGGCTACAACGGCGCCGACACCGGCGGTCACTCGCGCGTCCGGCTGCTGAAGGACAGCGCGATCCCCGTCACCGGGCTCGACGTGCTGGTCGTCGAGGACGTGGTCGACACCGGCCTGACGCTGAACTACTTGCGCAAGCTGTTCGAGCTGCGCCGGCCCGCGAGCCTGCGCGTGGCGGCGCTGCTCGACCGTCCGTACCGGCGCCTCGTCGACGACCTGCCGGTCGACTACGTCGGCTTCACCGTGCCCGACGAGTTCTTCGTCGGCTACGGGTTCGACGTCGACGGCCGCTTCCGGAACCTCCCGGACCTGCGCTTCGCAAAAGTTTAGGCATACCTAAACTCTGGCTACACTGACCCTGTGATGGCCACACGGTCAGCCGCGGTCTCCACAGGGACCGCGAGGACGGCTGAGGAGGCGCTGCGCGGCTACCCCCGTGCCTGGCGGATCCTCCCGTTCCTCGGCCCTGCCTTCGTCGCCTGCGTCGCCTACATCGACCCCGGCAACTTCGCCACCAACATCGCCGGAGGCTCGAAGTTCGGGCTCACGCTCTGCTGGGTGATCCTCGCCTCGAACCTGATGGCGATGCTGATCCAGACGCTGTCGGCGAAGCTCGGCATCGCCACGGGGCGAAACCTCCCGGAGGTGTGCCGCGCCGAGTTCTCGCGCCGTACCTCGATCGGGCTCTGGATCCAGGCCGAGCTGATCGCCATGGCGACCGACCTGGCCGAGTTCCTCGGGGCCGCGCTCGGCTTCCACCTCCTGCTGGGCATCGACCTCTTTCCCGCGGCGCTCCTGACCGGGGTCGTGACCTTTGCGATCCTCGGGCTCCAGCGCTTCGGCTTGCGCACCTTCGAGGCGGTCATCGCAGCCTTCGTCGCGACCATCGGGGCCTGCTACCTCGCCGAAATCTGGTACGCGCACCCACCGCTCGGGCAGGTCGCATTGCACGCCGTGAAGCCCCAGTTCTCCGGCAGCGAGTCGGTGCTGCTGGCGGTCGGAATCCTTGGCGCAACCGTCATGCCGCACGTGATCTACCTGCACTCGGCGCTGACCCAGAACCGCGTCGTGCCGCAGAACGACGCCGAGGCGCGGCGCCTCTACCGCTACACGAGGATCGACGTCGTCATCGCGATGTCGATCGCCGGGCTGATCAACATGGCGATGCTCGTGGTTGCGGCGAGCGTCTTCTTCGACTCCGGGCTGTTGAACGTCGCGTCGCTGGAGACGGCGCACAGGACGCTCGAGCCGATCCTCGGCGGCGCCTCGAGCACGCTCTTCGCGCTGGCGCTGCTCGCGTCGGGCCTCTCGAGCTCGACCGTCGGGACGCTCTCGGGCCAGGTCGTGATGCAGGGGTTCATCGACCGCAAGATCCCGCTCTTCGTCCGGCGCCTGGTGACGATGCTGCCGGCGCTGGTGGTGGCCGCGATCGGGCTCGACCCGTCGCGAACGCTCGTGGTCAGCCAGGTGATCCTCTCGTTCGGGATCCCGTTCGCGCTGATCCCGCTCGTCTGGTTCACGAGCCGCAGCGACCTGATGGGGCCGCTTGCGAACAAGCGAGCGACGACGGTCGTGGCAGGAATCGTGGCCGTACTGATCTCGGGCCTGAACGTCTTCCTGCTGGCCCAGACCTTCCGCCTGACCTAGGCGGCGGTCACCATCTGTACCAGCGCGCGTCCGTGCTTCGCGCTAGGAACCCGATCAGCCAGACGACGAGCACGATCACGGCGAGGATCCACAGGAACTTGATCGCGAAGCCGACCCCGAACAGGATCAGCGCCAGCAGCAGTACGAGCAGCAACGCGAGCATCGAAGAGCCTCCCTTTCGTGTGAGGTGAGCGGTTCCCGGCATCACGGGATCGCGAAACGCGAGAGGACGGGCATCGACTGGCCGCCGGAGCCGGGCTTTGCCCGGCGGTAGGCTCACCACGAAAGAAAGCCTGACACCAAGGGATGCTTTGACGGCTCCTCGTCCATAGGAGCTGCGCTTTCGCCCGCAAGGAGGGGGCTCACGGGGGAACCAGGGGTTCCCCCGTGGTACTACAGATACCCCAGCGGGTCCACTGGAGCGCCGTTGATGCGCACCTCGAAATGGAGGTGCGGCCCGAAGCAGTGGCCCGTGCAGCCGACGTAGCCGATCGTCTGGCCCTGCGAGACGACCTGCCCGACGCCGACGGCGATGCTCGACTGGTGGCCGTAGGCGGTCGAGACCCCACCGCCGTGGTCGATCGCCACGAGGTTTCCGTAACCCTCCATCCAGCCCGAGTAGACCACTCGGCCGGCGGCAGCCGCGTGGATCGGCGTGCCGTATGCGACGCCGATGTCGATCCCCTCGTGCATGCGGCCCCACCGCATTCCGAAACCGCTCGTGACCGGCCCGTTGACCGGCCAGATGAAGCCGGCCGCAGACGGCGTCGTGTCCCCGGGCGCCGAGTACGAGGTGCTCGCGGCCTGCGCCGCGCGAATCTGGTCGGCCAGCGCCGAGCTCGCCGCCTGGAGCCCGGCCGCTTCGTGGAGAAACTCGCCCTTCGACTCCTTCACGTTGCTCAGCGCCGCGCGCTTGGCCGTGCGGGCGGCCGCGAGCCGGCTCTCGCTCGCCAGCAGCTGGTCTCGCAGGGCCCGCACCTGGTTCGTGCGGACGCCGATCGTGCGGAGCTCGGCGGCCACGAGAGCGCGGTACTTCTTGGTGTGCTCTCGCTGCTCCCGCATCCGCTCCTTCGCGGTGCCGACCTGGCCGGCGAGCTTCCGGTCCTGGCTCCCGATCGACTCCGCCACCTGGGCCTGGTCGATCAGGTCCGTGAACGTCCTCGACATGAACAGCACCTCGAGCGAGTTGGGCTCGCCGCCTTCGTAGAGGTCGACGAGCCGGTTGCCGAGGCGGTCGAGAAGCGCCTGGTACTCGTGCCGGTAGAAGTGGTAGCGCTCGGTCTGAACGCGGAAGAGCTCGTTCAGGCGGTCGAGCTTCTCACGGTGGAGCTCGAGGTCGCGCTCCAGCGCGGCCAGGCGCTCGGAGACGTCCCCAACCTGAGTCTGAAGCCCGCGGATCTGGGTGTTGACCGCCGCGATCTCGCCGGCAAGCTCGCCTTCGCGGCGCTTTGCCCAGTCGATCTTCGCCTGCACCGACTGGAGGCGGGCATCGATCGCGGCCTTGCGGCTGGCGACGTCTCCGCTCGCGGGCGTGGCTGCCACGGCCACGAGCACTGCAAGGAGGGGAAGCAGCCTCCAGAAGCGCATCAGCCAGATTTTCGTCAGTCCGTCGGGCGTCCCTGCCCGCGGACGGCTATTCGTCCGGCGGCGGCGGGCTGGGGACGGGGCCAGGCTCGGGGACGCGCGTGGGCCCCGGCGGCTCGGACGGCTCGGGCGTCGGCTCCGGGACCGGAACCGGCTGCGGCGGCGGGCTCGGCTCGGGGTACGGCTCAGGAGGCGGTTCGGGCGTCTCGACCTGGGTCGGCCGCACCTGGAGCTGCGCGCGCTGCACTCGCTCCATAGCGGCGGCAGCAGTCTGCTCCATCTCCATCTCCTTTGCGCTGATCTGTCCGTCGAGCTCTGCCGTCTGTGCGCGGGCAGATTCGGTCCCTTCGTGGTCGCCAGCGTACACGGCCTCGCCGAGAGCCCGTGCGCACTCGACCCGGGCCGCGTGTAGCTGAGCCACCTCGCGGCGCAGCCTGAAGAGCTCGACGCGGGCGCTGGACTGGGCCGCGAGCGATTCGACGGCGAAGCCCGCCCGGCCGCGCACCGACTGGTACGCCTGGCTCGAGAGCCGCGAGACCGGCTCGTCGGGGAGCCTGCGCACAAGGCTGACGAAGAAGACGCCCAGCGCCAGCGACACGCCGAGCAGGACGCCTCCCACGATCACGTGGCCGGTCGCCAGTAAGGCGATGCCCGCCGCGAACGTCGCCGCCGCCAGCGCGAGGACTGCGGAGGGCGGCGTCACCCCGAAGAATCTCGGCGTCGCCGTGACGTGCTGGACCGGAACCGGGCCCGTCTCCTCGCGCGGCACTGCCTCGACGGTCGTCTCGTCCGGCCAGGCGTCCACACGCAGGCCACACTCGGGACAGAAGCGGGCGCGCCCGGGGAGCTCCGCCCCACAGTTCGCACAGCTCTCAGCCGGCACGGATGCGCTCCTTCGTTCGCTCGGGATCGAGGGCCCGCAACGCCTCGGCCGCCCGCCGTCGCATCGGGCCGACCTGGGCGCGGTAGTCCTCGTCGGAGACCTTGCCGGTGCGGTGGTCGAACTCGAGCTCCTTCAGTGCCGCGAGCGCACGGTCGCGCTCCTCGGCCAAGGCAATCCGCACCTGCTCGCGCTCAGCGGGCTCGTCGAGCCGGTCGTTCTCCGACTGCGGGTTGCGCAGAAACGGCCGCGCCACGAGAAGCACACAGACGACGGCCAGCACGACACCGACTGCGAGCCACATCGCGGATCAGGGTACTCACGCCGCGTCGATCGCGTCGTGGATGCGCGTGGCGCTTGCCCGCGGGAGCAGTGCGAGGAGCGTCTTACGCTGCGACGGCGTGAGGCCATGGCGGAGCCTCGTGCCGAGCGTGGTCGCCGGGCAACCGCCGCGGTCGAAGCGGTCGAGGCTGCTCTTCAGGCCGAGGTACGACATGTCCGCCGGGTAGACGGTTCCGCCGCGGTAGTGGAGGAGCATCGAGTCGGCATGCGCGACGACCTTGTCGGCCTGCGCGCGGCAGGCGGCCGGCGAGTAGGTCGAGCTGCCCCCGCCTCCACCGCAGCCGGCGAGCAGCGCCACGACGGCCAGGCTTGCCACGAGGTGCCGCACCCGGCCGGGTCTAGCTTTTCTGCCGCGCCGGCACGTACTTCGACGGGCACTTCGTCACGAGCGAGTCGCGCTTCGCGACGAAGACGCCGTGGGCATACCGCCCGCTGACGACGATGTGCCGCCCGAGCTTAAACTGGTCAGGAACGCTGCCGCGGTACACGATCGGAACGGTTGCGCCGCCGCCGATGTCGCCGACCCGGAAGCGGAGGCCGTCCTTGGCGTAGCCGGCCCCGTGGACCGGCCCGACGACCTTCCCGACCAGCGACACAGAGCCCTTGTGGCCCGCGAGCTCGCTCGGCTTGACCTGCGCGGTGCGGCCGCCGGCGATCGAGACGTAGAGCAGGAAGACCGCCAGCACTGCGGCCACCGAGAGCGCGAGCACGAGCCGGACGGAACGCGAGTTCCGAGCCACGCCACGATTGTACGTACTCGCGTCTACCGCTCGCGGGCGGGCTCGCGGCGCGACGGGATCCGGTACCCGTGGTCCTCGCAGAGGCTGCCCGGATTGTCCTCGGTGAGCGCGTCGCAGTAGCCCTTCCCGTAGGCCGCGCGCATGAACGCGGCGACGACCTCGAGGTTCCACTCGCCAATCTCAGCAGCCTCGCGCCAGAGGTCGGCGAGACGGAGGTCGATATCGAGCTCGAGAAGGTCGATACGCGAAGGTCGCTTGGCCATGGGCGCAAACGTAGCCACCCCATCGGACGGCATCGGTGTGCCGCGGCCTCTGTAACTTGACAGTTACGTAACCCAGGGGTTACGGTACTTCGATGGAGGTGTTCGAGGCCCTGGCGGATCCCACCAGGCGCAGGATCGTCGAGCTTCTGGCCGAGAGCGAGCGATCCGCCGGCGAGCTCGCCGGCCAGTTCCGGGTCAGCCGCCCGGCGGTCTCGAAGCACCTGCGGGTCCTGCGCGAGGCCGGGGTGGTCGACGTCCGCGGGGATGCCCAGAGGCGCATCTACCGCCTGGAGCCGAGAGCGCTTGGAGAGGCGGAAGACTGGCTGGCACGGCATCGGCACTTCTGGGAGCAGCGCCTCGACGCCTTGCAAGCTCATATCGAGAAGGAGGAGTGACGATGGAGGACTTCGGCAAGATCGCGGCCGCCGAGGTGGTGTTCGAGCGGCGCTTCGACGCACCTCGAGAGCGTGTCTGGCGGGCCCTCACCGATCCGGAGGAGCTGGCGGCCTGGCTGGCGCCAGCGGAGATCGAGCTCCGCGAGCGCGGCGCTCTCGTGCTCGAGTTCGACGACGGAATCGAGCGGGGCACAATCACGGAGATCAGGGAGCCGGATGTCATCGCCTACACCTGGAACGAGGGCAATACCGACTCGCTGGTGCGCTTCGAGCTGGAGGCGGAGGGCGATGGCACCCGCCTCACGCTCAGGCACACCTTCGAGCGGGAGATCGACCTTTCGTCCTTCGGCGCCGGCTGGCACCACCATCTCGAGCTGCTCATCGCGCAGCTGACGGGCTCGCCGATCAGCTGGGACCGGAATCGGTACCGGGAGCTGAAGGCCGAGTACGAACGGCGCGCTCAGCAGCGGCGCGAGGCGGAGCTCGCCAGGAAGCGATAGACCGGCCCCGGCGCTCGGCTGGGCAGGTGATGCTCGTGCGCTAGCTTGCGCGCCGATGGGACGTGTCCGCTTCGGCCCCGCCCGGGTGCCCTCGCGCGAGAGCCCGGAGGCGGCGATGGCGCTCTTGCAGGAGCGCGGCTTCGACGCCTGCGAGATCGACTTCGAGGGCAAGTTCTGGATGGACTACGAGTGGGCCGCGCGATTCGGGGAGCTGGCGCGGAGGGCGAAGATCGTGCTCTCCGTGCACGCGCCCATCGCCGGCTTCATGGGCCACGTCGAGCGCGACAAGAAGCAGCGGATGGCCGTAGGGATGCTCGACCACTCCGCCGGGATCGCGAAGGCGGCGGGCGCGGAGCTCGTCGTCTTCCATCCGGGGTTCCTGCTGGGCCGCGAGCGCGACGTTGCGCTCCGGTCGATCTGCGAGCAGCTCGGCGAGCTCCGGGACCGGCTGGAGGGAAAGGACCGAGCAGTGCCGTTCGGGGTCGAGGTGATGGGCCGCGTGCGCGAGATCGGCAGCCTCGAGGACGTGATCGACATCTCGCGGCGCTGTGGCTGGGTCCGCCCCGTGCTCGACTTCGCGCACCTCCACGCGACGAGCGACGGCGCCTACACGGACGCCGAGCCGTTTGCGGTCGCGCTGGAGGCTGCCGACGAGGCGCTCGAGCCCGGCGCACCCTTCCACATCCACTTCTCCGATATCGCTTACGCGAACCGCAATGAGACGAAGCACCTGCCCTACGGCGAGGGCACTCTGCGGGCCGAGCCGCTCGGCGAGGCGTTGCGGAAGTTCAGGAGGCCGGCGACGGTGATCTCGGAGTCGCCCGACCTGGAGTCGGATCAGGCGATCCGGGCGGCGCTCTCAGCCTCCGCGAGCAAGCGCTCGCGGCGGGCGTCGACCTCGGCGGCCTCTTCCTCGCGCCCGCGGTCGCGCAGGAACTGAGCCCGCGCCTCGAGCACGTCTCGCTGCGACATCCGGTGCTCGGTCGTGGAGATCGTCTCGTCTGCCTCCCGCAGCAGCTCGTCGGCCTCGTCGTCACGCCGCTGCGCCGCCCGGACGAGCCCGAGGGCCATCGCGGTGGTCGCAAGCGAGGTCACGTCCTGTGGCCCGACGGTCTCGCGGGCCGCGAGCGCGAACCGCTCAGCCTCGTCCACGCGCCCCTGGGAAAGGAGCAGCCCGGCCAGGCTCCGCTGGGTCTCGCAGAGCGTCGCGCGGTCCTCGAGGGGAGCGAGGATCCGGATCGACTCGCGGAAGAGCCGCTCCGCACGTGCCGGTTCGTCCTTGTGCCAGGCAACCCAGGCGGCGTAGTTGAGTGTGCGGCCGAGCGACCACGCGGCGCCGGCCTCCGCGAGGTGCTCGCGGGCAGCCTCGAGCGCGGCCTCGGCGGCGTCGAGCTCTCGGCGATGCAGGTGCAGCTGGCCCGCGTAGCGCAGTGCCCGGCCACGGGCCTCGGCGCTGCCGCTCTGCTCGGCAAGGAGAATCGCCTGCTCGATCAGCGGCTCGGCCCGCTCGAATTCCATCCGGACGAGGTACACGCCGGACAGCTCGTCGGCGGCCTCGCTCTCGAAGTCCTTGCGGCCGGCGTTGCGGGCAAGCTCGAGCGCCTCCAGCATCACCTGCTCCTGCTTCGCGAGATGGCCCCGCGACCAGGCGATCGTGCCGCGGGCCCGCAGCGCGCGGAAGCGGCCGGTGAGGTCGTCCTCCTCGAGGACCTCGAGCGCCTCGTCGATCATCTGCTCGGCTGCCTGCACGTCTGCCTCGCGCAACACCGCCGCCTCGGCGAGGGTGACGAGCGCGCGCCCCTGCGTCCAGCGGTCGCCTTCCTGGATCGCGGCGGCGAGCACCTCCTCCATCTCCCGCGAGACCGCCGGCAGGTCGCTGAGCCGGTCTGCCGCACGTGCTGACAAGTAGCGGCGACGGAGGGTGGGCTCGAGCTCGACCGACCGGAGCAGATGCTGACGTGCCGTCCGGTTCGCCTCGCGTGCGAACGCGCGGAGGCCTGCTTCCGTGAGCGCCTCGGCGGCTTCGCGCTGGAGCTCGACCGGCGCCGAGCCGTCGAGCTCGGCGAGCAGGGCCGTGGCGTGGTCGAGGTGGTAGGCCCGGATCTCGAGCAGCTCGTCGCCCGCCCGCTCTTTCAGCCACTCGGCGAAGCGCCTGTGGTGCTCGGCCCGCGCCGACTTGGAGATGCCGCCGTAGGCGACCTCACGGATCAGCACGTGCTTGAACTTGTAGGCCGTCTCGCCGCGGATCGAGGAGAGCGGCTCGTCGAGCACGAACTCCCGCAGCCGCAGGTCGTCGAGCGGCTGCTCCAAGGACTCCAGCTCGGGCGAGAGCCGCTCGAGCGCGCCCCTCCAGAAGATCCGGCCGATCACCGCGGCCCGCTGGAGTAGCGCCTTCGCCTCCGGCGCGAGCCGGTCGATGCGGGCGGCGATCAGAGCCTGCAGCGTGTCCGGGATCCGCCCGATGCCCTCGGCGCCGTCCTCGCTCAGCATCCGCACCGTCTCCTCCACGAACAGCGGGTTGCCCTCGGTCTTCGCGAGCACAGCCCGGCGCTCATCGGCGGTCAACCCGTCGCTGACGAGCGCCTCCACGAGCTCCTCGCTCTCCGCCTCGCCGAGCGGCTCGAGCTCGATCGCGGTCGCGCGCACGCGCCCGCCGCCCCAGCCGGGCCGGATGTCCAGCAGCTCCGGCCGCGCGAGCGAGATCACGAGCAGCGGGGCCTCTCGCACCCAGGTCACGAGGTGTTCGATCAGCTCGAGCAGCGACTCCTCGGCCCAGTGGATGTCCTCGAAGACCAGCACGAGCGGTTGCTCCTGGGCGACCCGTTGCGCCCACTCGCGCGCTGCCCAGGCGATCTCCTGCTGGCTCCGCTCGGCCTGCACCGCCTCCAGCACGCCCGATGCGAGCCCGAGCAGGTCGGCCACCACCTCGTCCTCGCAGAACTGCCGCAGCTTGTCGATCGCAACGTCCAGCGGGTCGTCGTCGACGATCCCGGCCGCGCACTTGACCATCTCCGCGAGCGGCCAGTACGTGACGCCCTCGCCGTAGGGGAGGCAGCGGCCGGAGAGCACGGTGGCGCCGTCGAGCGCCTCGCTGAACTCGTGCGCGAGCCGGCTCTTGCCGACGCCCGGCTCGCCGTAAATCGTGAACAGGTGCGCGCGGCGGTCGCGCAACGCCCGCTCGTAGGTGTTCTGCAGCAGCTCCAGCTCGGCGTCGCGCCCGACCAGCGGCGCCTGCAGCGCTTGCGGCCCCGGCTCGCCGCCGGTCGCGCCGGTCACTCGCCAGGTCCAGATCTCCCGCCCGAGGCCCTTGAGCTCGACCGGGCCCATGTCCTCGACCTCGACGCGGCCCAGCGTCAGCCGGTGCGCCGCCGGGCCGATCACGAGCTGTCCGGGCTCTGCGGCCTGCTCGAGCCTTGCGGCGAGGGTCACCGCCTCGCCGGTCGCGAAGGTCGAGTCGCTGTCGTCCGCGACAACCTCGCCGGACTCGACGCCGACCCGCGCCTGCAGCTCGAGCTGCTCGACCTCGTCGAGGATCGCCAGCGCGGCCCTTACGGCCCGCTCGGCGTCGTCCTCGTGCGCCTGCGGGATCCCGAAGGCCGCCATCACCGCGTCGCCGGCGAACTTCTCGACGATCCCCCCGTGGGTCGTCACGCAGTGCGAGACGCGCTCGAAGAAGCGCTGCACGCGGCGGCGCACGACCTCGGGATCGGCGCCCGTGACGAGGGCGGTCGAGTCGACGAGGTCCACGAACAGGACCGTAGCGAGCTTGCGTTCCATGCCTGCAGTGTAGAACGAGCCGAAGGCCCGCTTCCTTCCGCTCCGAGTAGCATCCGAGCGTGCTCGATAGCACTGTTTTCAAGGCTTACGACGTGCGCGGGATCTACCCGTCGGAGCTGGACGAGGAGGGCGCGCGGGCGATCGGACGGGCCTTCGTCGAGGTCTTCGAGCCGAAGCGAATCGCGGTCGGTCACGACATGCGGGTCACGTCTCCGGCGATGGCCGCGGCGGTCATCCGCGGCGCCTCGGAAGCCGGTGCGGACGTCCTCGACCTCGGGCTCGTCGGCACCGAGATGGTCTACTTCGCGGTCGGGGAGCTCGGCCTCGACGGCGGGGTCGCGGTCACCGCCTCGCACAACCCGAAGGAGTACACGGGTCTGAAGATCGTCCGCGGCGGCGCCTTGCCCGTCGGCGGCGAGTCGGGCCTCCTCGAGATCCGCGACCGGGCTGCGTCCGATTCGGACCTGACCGAGGGACAGTCCCCGGGACACGTCCAGCAGTACGACATCTGGCAGAAGTACGTCGACCGCGTCCTCTCGTTCGTGGACGTCGAGGCGATCCGGCCGCTGAAGGTCGTGATCGACGCCGGCAACGGGATGGGCGGCGTCATGCTCCCGCCGGTGCTCGAGCGGCTACCGCAGCTCGAGGTCGTGCGCTACTTCTTCGAGCCGGACGGCACCTTCCCGAACCACCTGCCGAACCCGCTGCTGCCCGAGAACCGCGAGTTCATCGTCGCCAGGACGCTCGATGAGCAGGCCGACTTCGGCGCGGCGTTCGACGGCGACGCCGACCGCTGCTTCTTCGTCGACGACTCGGGCGAGTTCGTCCCCGGCGACTTCGCGACTGCGCTCTTCGCCGAGACGGTCCTCGAGAAGGAGCCCGGCGCGAAGATCATCTACGACGTCCGGGCGAGCTGGGCGGTGCCGGAGACGATCGAGCGCTACGGCGGCATCCCGCTCGTAAACCGCGTCGGACACGCCTTCATCAAGCACCGCATGCGCCAGGAGGACGCGGTCTTCGGAGGCGAGGTCTCCGGCCACTACTACTTCCGCGACTTCTCGCAGGCCGACTCGGGGGTCGTCCCGTTCCTGCTCATGCTCCAGATCGTCTCCAAGAAGGGGAAGCCGCTCTCCGAGATCCTCCGGCCGTTCCGCGAGCGGTACTTCATCAGCGGCGAGCTGAACACGCCCGTGCCGGACGTGGAGCGGAAGCTGCAGGAGATCGAGGAGCGCTTCGGCGCCGAGGGCCGCGTCACCCACCTGGACGGGATCTCGGTCGACGCCGACGGCTGGCACATGAACGTGCGGCCCTCCAACACCGAGCCCCTGCTGCGGCTCAATCTCGAGGCGCGCACGCCCGAGCTGATGGGGCAGAAGCGCGACGAGGTGCTGGCAGTCATGCGCGACGGGGGCTGATCAGACGAAACGATCGGCTACGCTGCGGATGACCGTGACAATCGATCACTCGTCAGGTATCGAGATTCGGCACCTCGCGGCGCTCGAAGCCGTTGCCGCAGAGGGATCTTTCCGTCGCGCGGCGGCGCGGCTGGGCTACGTGCAGTCGGCGATCAGCGACCAGATCGCCGCGCTCGAGCGGATCGTCGGCCAGCGCCTGGTCGAGCGCTCGCGCGGCGCCGGCCCGGTCGAGCTGACCGAGGCCGGAGAGGTCCTGCTCAGCCACGCCAAGGCGATCGCCGCGCGGCTCAGGGCTGCGGAGGCAGACCTGCGCGCGCTCGCCACGGGCTCGGCCGGGTCGCTCCGGCTCGGGATCTACCAGAGCGTCGGCGCGCGCGTCATCCCGCGCCTGCTGCCGCGGTACGCCTCGGAGTGGCCGGACGTCCGAGTGCTCCCGCGCGAGGCGCCGACCGACGCCGGGTTGTTCGAGCTCGTCGAAGGCGGCGAGCTGGAGCTGAGCTTCGCCGACATGCCGCTCTACCCCGGGCCCTTCGAGTCGGTCGAGCTGCTGACGGACCCGTACGTCCTGCTCACCGCCGCCGACTCGCCGCTCGCCGTGGTCGGCCGGCCCGTCGGGCTCGAGGACCTAGCCGGCCTGCCGCTGATCGGCCACTGGACGTGCCGCGTGCTTCCGCGCGTCGAGGCCGAGCTCCGCGGGCAAGGCATCGAGCCGAACTTCGTCTTCCGCTCCGACATCATCTCGACCGTCCAGGCACTGGTCGGCGCAGGCGTCGGAAGCGCGATTATCCCTCGCCTGGGCGTCGATCCGACCGACGAGCGAACCGTGATCGTCGAGCTTGCCGACAGCGTGCCGGTGCAGCCGCGCGTGATCGGGCTTTTCTGGCACCGGGACCGCTACCGCGCTCCCGCCACGCTCGGCTTCGTCGAGGCCGCGCGGGAGGTCTGCGCCGAGATCTCCGGCGAGCTCGAGGGCACCGTCCAGCCCCTCGTTCGCCGCACCCGATCAGCGTGATCGGCAACCTGCGTCACGATGTCTGAGACGAAGAGCTACCTTCTGGTCGTGAAGGTTGTCGTGGCGGCTGTGGTTGCGCTCGTGCTGGCGGCCCCGGCAAGCGCCGCCCGCCACCTGACCAAGGCCGAACGCGCCTCGATCAACAGGACGCTCGACGTCCTGGTCAACAACGGCGTCAAGCGGGAGAACATCGCCCGCTCCTACGACGTCGTCACGCCGACCATGCGCGCCGGGATGACCCGCAAGCAGTGGGTCACCGGCGACATCCCGATCTACCCCTTCCCCGCCCAGGGCAAGACCTTCCACGACTGGAACATCAAGTTCATCACCCGGGACGAGGTCGCGGTCGAGCTGGTGCTGTTCCCCACGCTTCGCAACAAGAATGGATACGGCCCGATCGCGTTCGACGCCTACCTCAAGCCGGTGAAGGGCCGCTGGCTCGTCGACGGGTTCATGCCGATGGCGACCTTCGCGCCCGTGAACGCGAAGCACACGAAGGTCCGGTCGGTCGCGGACTTCTCGCCGCAGCCTCAGCAGCAGGGAGCGGTGGCCCCGCGCGGGAAGATCAACCCGGACTACCTCATCTTCCCGTTCGTCGCGATGGGCTCGATCTTCCTGGCGCTGATCGCGTGGTGGACGGTGAAGACGCAGCGCGAGCGGCGGCTGATGGGGCCGAAGCACGACGGCCTCCCGCCCCTGCCGCCCAAGTTCTCCGACACCGTGGCGCGTAGCATGGCGCGCGATGGCGCTCGAGCTCGGCCGGGTCACTGACCGCAAGCCTCCGTTCAAGTACTCGTCCCTGACGCGGGTCGGCTTCTCCGACACCGATGCGCAGGGGATCGTCTACTACGGCCGCTACCTGCCGTACATCGACAGCGCCCGGGTCGAGTACCACCGGCACCTCGACATGCTGAAGACACAACCGCGCGAGCACGAGTTCGTGATGCGCGCGAACACGATCGAGTACCACGCCCCGGCCCGCTTCGACGACCTGATCGAGGTTTTCATCCGCGTCTCGCGGATCGGCCGCACGAGCGTGACCTACGAGTGCGCCGCCTACCGGGCCGACGACGTTCTGATGGTGACGGCAGAGCAGACGCTCGTGCTCGTCGACCTCGAGGAACGCCGGGCCCGCGCGATCCCGGACTGGTACCGCGACCAGGTCGCGGCGTTCGAAGGCGGTGATCTGGAGCTGTGAGCCACGCGGCCGCGCTCGAGGCCATCGAGGGGATTCTCGCCCTCGAAGGGGACGCCGACGAGGCGCTGCAGGCGGTCGTCGAGGCCCTGCACGACCGCGTCGAGCGCTACTCCTGGGTCGGCGTCTACCTCGTCGAGGGCGACGATCTCGTCCTCGGGCCCTGGAAGGGGCCGGAGGCGACCGAGCACGTGCGCATCCCGGTCGGCGAAGGCATCTGCGGAGCGGCGGCGGCGAGCGGGGAGACCGAGGTCGTCGACGACGTCAACGCCGACCCGCGCTACCTCGCGTGCTTCCCCTCCACGCGCTCCGAGATCGTCGTTCCCATCGTCTACGAGGGCAAGGTGGTCGGCGAGATCGACATCGACTCCGACGAGCCGGCGACCTTCGGCGAGGACGACCGCGTCTTCCTCGAGCGGGTCGCAGGGTTGATCGCGCACCGGTGCCTGATCGGCCGTAACGCCGGAGGAGTGAGGTACGAGGCATAGAAGCTCGTCACCTCGCACTCACACGGCCGCAACCGTCCTGTCACAATCACGCGCATGGCACCGCTCAACTACCTCGACGCCGGCTCCGGGAGCATGCTGCTCCAGATCGTCCTCGGCGGTGCGGCCGCAATCGGAGTGACCGCGAAGCTGACGTGGCGGCGCCTGCTGCGAACCCTGCGCATCCGCAGGGATGACGACACCGCCTAGCACCCGAACGCCGGAGCCGGCCTCCTTCCGCGACCCCGACGCGCGGGTCGTCTACTCCTCCGACGGCGAGGTCCTCCGCGAGCTCTCGCCGCGTGCGCGCGAGGACTGGGTGGCGCTCGAGCGGGCGCGCTTCTTCCGCCGGGCGCTCGAGGACGGACGCGTGGTCCCGACCGAGGAGATCGAGGCGGGCGTGCTCCGGCATGAGCGCTTGCCGTTCGTCTCGTACCCGTACGAATGGCCGTTCGAGATGCTGCGCGAGGCCGCGCTGCTCCAGCTCGGGCTGCTCGACGAGGCGCTTGCCGAGGGCCTCGTGCTCAAGGACGGCTCGCCGTACAACATCCAGTGGCGGGGCTCGCGGCCGGTGTTCGTGGACATCGGCTCCTTCGAGCGGCTGCGCCAGGGCGAGCCCTGGGCCGGCTACCGGCAGTTCTGCGCGCTTTTCCTCTACCCGCTGATGCTCCAGGCCTACCGCGGGATCGCCCCACAGCCGTGGCTTCGCGGGAGCCTCGAGGGGATCGAGCCGAGCCAGGCGCGCGCGCTGCTGCCGCGCTTTCGACGTGGCGTGCTCACGCACGTCGTCCTTCACGACCGGCTCGAGGCGAAGCACGCCGACCGGAAACGCGACGTGCGCTCGGAGCTCGAGGCAGCTGGTTTCAAGAAGGAGCTGATCCAGGCCAACGTCCGCCGCTTGCGGAAGCTCGTGGGGCGGCTCTCGCCGAAACGCGGCCGCTCCGGGTGGGCGGGCTACCGTGATGCTGCGCCGTACAGTGACGCCGACGTGGCGCGGAAGGAACGGTTCGTGCGCGAGGCCGGGCCGGCGCGGCTGGCCTGGGACCTCGGCGCCAACGACGGACGCTTCTCGCGCGCGCTCGGGGCGGAGTACACGGTCGCGATCGACGGAGACGAGCGCGTCGCCGGCGAGCTGTACGCGACGTTGCACGACGAGGGCTCGACGACGATCCTGCCGCTGGTGGTCGATCTCTCGGACGCGTCGCCCGCCCGCGGCTGGCGCGGGGTCGAGCGGCAACGGCTCGAGGAGAGGGGCTCACCCGACCTCGTGCTCTGCCTCGCGCTCGTCCACCACCTCGCCATCGGCCGCAACGTCCCCTTCGGGGAGCTGGTCGGCTGGCTGCGCTCGCTCGGTGCACGGCTCGTCATCGAGTTCGCCGACCGCGACGACCCGATGGTCGCCCGGCTGCTGGCGGCGAAGCGCGAGGAGACGCACGAGAGCTACGGGCGCGACCAGTTCGAGCGCGCGCTGGCGGGCGGCTTCGAGCTGGAGCGGCGCGAGGTGCTCGGGTCCGGGACCCGCACGCTCTACCTCGCCAAGCCGAGGGCATGAACCGGCCGCCGGCTCCGCCCTTGCAGCAGGCCGGCCTGCACCTGCTCGTGCTGTGGTCGTTCGCCGTTGCGCAGCCGCTCCTCGACCTGCTCGGCCGCAACGGCGAGTTCTTCGCCGCCCGCGGCTCGAGCCGCTGGGACGTGGTCGTGTTCGCACTCGTCCTCGTCCTCGGCCCGCCGGCGCTGCTGCTCGCGTTGGAGTGGGCCGTCGGCTCCCGCGCACGAGGCGTGCTTCACGCCTGCTTCGTCGCCGGCCTCGTGGGGTTGTTCGTCCTGCAGGCGATCAGGAGCGCAGGCGCGCCCGGCTGGCTGCTCGTCGCGATCGCCGCGGCGTGCGGAATCGCGGCGGCGGCGCTGTACGTGCGGATGGGGGCGGTCCGGCTCGTGCTGACGGTGCTCGCGCCGGCGCCGCTGCTCTTCCTCGGCCTCTTCCTGTTCAACTCGGACGCCTCGCGGCTGACGCTCTCCGGCGCCGACACGGCCTTCGCCGCGGGCGAGCAGCCGCGCGCGCCGGTGGTGCTGATCGCCTTCGACGAGCTGCCGCTCAATTCGCTGCTCGACTCGCGGGGCAGGATCGACGCGCGGCGCTTCCCGAACTTTGCGCGCCTTGCACGCGGCTCGACCTGGTTCGCCCGCACCAGCACGGTGGCCGAGGGCACGACGCACGCCGTGCCCGCGATCCTCACCGGCCGGTTCCCGCGCGCCGGCGAGCTTCCGGTCTACGCCGACCACCGCCAGAACCTGTTCACGCTGCTGGGCGGCGCGACGAAGCTGCACGTAGTCGACGAGGAGACGCACCTCTGCCCGCCGAAGCTCTGCCCGGGCCAGGGCGGCTCCGTCGGCGGTCGCGCGGAGACGCTGGTCGAGGACACGGGCGTCGTCTACCTCCACGAGCTGCTTCCGGACGACCTCACCGGGGGCATCCCGTCGATCGCGAACGGCTGGGACAACTTCCTCCGCGACGCGAGCTCGCACCACGATCCCGGCGACATCGACGAGCACTTCATCGCGTCCCTTCGGCCCCAGGCCCAACCCTCCCTCTGGTACCTGCACCTGATGCTGCCGCACAGCCCGTGGAACTACCTCCCTTCGGGGCAGCGGTACGACGTGCACGGCGCGCCAGGCTGGGGACCCGACGAGGTCTGGACACCGAACCAGGCGGCGGTCGACCAGTACTGGCAGCGCCACCTGCTGCAGCTCGGCTATGCCGACCGGGTGCTCGGGCGGCTGCTGGCGCGGTTGCGCGCGAGCGGGCTCTACGACCGCGCCGTGCTCGCCGTCACCGCCGACCACGGCGTCAGCTTCCGCGCCGGCCAGAAGCGCCGACCGCTCTCGACCGCGAACCTGCAGGACATCGCCTACGTGCCCCTGTTTCTCAGGCTCCCCGGGCAGAGTGAGGGCCGGGTCGTCCGGGAGCCCGCCAGAACGATCGACGTCCTCCCCACGCTCGCGGCGGCGACCGGCGCTCGCGTGCCCTGGCACGTGGACGGGCATTCGCTGCTCGGGCCCAGGCCTCCCGAGCGGAACGTCGTCCTGATCAAGGACGGCGGCCGGCGCTTCGTGATCCCGCAGGCGCGGCTCGAGGCGCTCCGCGAGCAGGCGCTCCGGCACCAGCTGCGTCTCTTCGGCTCGGACCAGCCGGCCGCGACGCTCGTCGCCGTCGGGCCGGACCGCGACCTGCTCGGTCACCGGCTCGAGGGAGGTCGCCCGGTGACCGACATCGACCCGATCGACGCCACCGGCCCGCTCGTTCAGGTAAGCGGGCGCGTCACCGGCCCGGCTCGTTCCGTGGCGGTGGTCGCCGCCGGTCGCGTCGTGTCGGTGAGTCCCGTCGGGGAGGGCCGCTTCTGGGCGCTCGTCCCGCGCGAAGCTCTGAAACATGCACGGCCGCAGGTCTACGCGGTTCGAGGCTGAGGCGCGGCTGAGGGCGCGCCGGGCGCCCGCCCGTCGTCCTCGTGAGCGGGCGGGCGCCGCAGCTCTCTCCTGGTGAGAGGACCCTCTCCCCTGCCTCACGTTGTACACGGGTCGGCGAGACTTGCCATCCCCCCTTCGAGGTACCCCGCTCGTTCGAGGGACGATCCCTCGTTCGAGGGATTACGACGGTGTTACGCGGTAGGCGTCGAAAACGGCGTCGACGTTGCGCAGGGCGGTCAAGAGGCTCCGCAGCGCCTTGACGTCGCCGACCTCGGCCACGTACCAGTTCTTGGCGAGCTGGTCCTCGACGTGGCCGCCGTACTCCACGATGTTCGCGCCGTGCTCGGCGAAGGTGCGGGCCACGTCTTCGAGCAGGCGCGGGCGGTCCCAGGAGTCAACGGCGATCTGAACCCGGAAGCTCTGGGAGGCGCCGCCGTCCCAGGAGACCCTCGTGAACCGCTCGGGATTCCGCTTCAGCGCCTTGACGTTCGAGCAGTCCTCGCGGTGGATCGTGATCCCCTTGCCGAGCGAGACGTAGCCGACGATCTTGTCGCCCGGTAGCGGCGTGCAGCACTTGGCCAGCCGGACGAGCACGTCGTCGACGCCGCGGACGGAGATCCCGAAGTTCTCGCTGGCGGTGGCATGGCGCGCCCTCGGCGCCTTCAGCGGGACGGCCTCCTCCTCGGCGACCTCCTCCGTCTTCAGGCGCTGGATCACCTTGTTGACGATCTGGCTCGCCTGCAGCTTCCCGGAGCCGAGCGCCAGGTAGAAGTCCTCGGCCTTCTTGAAGCCCGTCTCGCGGATCACCTGGGCGAGCACCGGGGAGCCCTGCAGCTTGCGGTATGGCAGGTTCTGCCGTTTCAGCGCGGTCTCGAGAGTCTCGCGGCCCTTCTGCTCGGTCTCCTCGCGCGTCTCGCGCGAGAACCACTGGCGGATCTTGTTGCGCGCGCGCGACGACGCCGCCAGTGAGAGCCAGTCCCGCGACGGCCCGCGGCCGCTCTTCGTGGTCATGATCTCGACGAAATCGCCGCTCTTGAGGCGGTAGTGCAGGGGGACGATGCGGCCGTTGATCTTCGCGCCGACGGTGCGGTGGCCGACGTCGGTGTGCACCGCATAGGCGAAGTCGATCGGCGTCGAGCCGGCCGGCAGCACCTTCACTTCGCCCTTCGGGGTGAAGACGTAGACCTCGTCCTCGAAGAAGTGCATCGGGAAGGTCTTGATGAACTCGCGCGGGTCGGCCTCGTCCTCCTGCCAGTCCATCAGTTGCCGCACCCACTCGACCCACTCCTGGTCGGCCGGCTTCCCGCTGCGGCCGTGCTTGTACTGCCAGTGCGCGGCGACGCCGAACTCGGCCGTCTCGTGCATCTCGCGCGTGCGCACCTGGATCTCGAGCGGCCGGCCCTCGGGGCCGATCACGGTCGTGTGCAAGGCCTGGTAGCCGTTGAGCTTGGGCATCGCGACGTAGTCCTTGAAGCGGCCGGGCATCGGCTTCCAGAGCGAGTGGATCAGCCCCAGCGCGCCGTAGCAGTCGCGCGTCCCCTCCTCGCCGCTGCGCTCCGCGATCACGCGCATCGCCGTGAGGTCGTAGATTTCGTTGAACTCGCGGCCCTTCTTGGCCATCTTGTCGTAGATCGAGTAGAAGTGCTTCGCCCGGCCCGAGATCTCGGCGGGAATGTCGACCTTCTCGAGCTCGCGCTGCAGCGTCATCGCCGCCTCCCGCACGTGCTCTTCGCGGTGGGCGCGGCGCTCGCTGACCATCGCCTTGATCTCTTCGTACTTGCGCGGATGGAGCGTGGCGAACGCCAGGTCCTCGAGCTCCCACTTGAGCTTGTTGATCCCGAGCCGGTGTGCCAGCGGCGCGTAGACCTCGAGCGTCTCCTTGGCCTTCTGCACCTGCTTCTGCTTGCCGAGGTACTCGATCGTGCGCATGTTGTGGAGGCGGTCGGCGAGCTTGATGAGGATGACGCGCACGTCCTGCGCCATCGCGACGATCATCTTCCGGTAGTTCTCCGCCTCGGCCTGCTCGCGGCTCTGGAACTGGATTCGCGTCAGCTTGGTGACGCCCTCGACGAGCTGCGCGATCTCGTCGCCGAACTCGTCGCGGACTTCCTTGATGTCGGTCCCCGTGTCCTCGACGACGTCGTGGAGCAGCGCGGCCGCGATCGTCTGTTCGTCGAGGCGCAGCTCCGCGCAGATCTTCGCGGCACCCCATGGATGCTTGATGAACTCCTCGCCCGACCGCCGCTGCTGGCCCGCGTGCGCGGCCGCGGCGAACAGAAACGCCCGCGAAAGCAGGAGTCGGTCGACGTCCTTGTTGTAGGTGGAGACGGTCTCGATCAGCTCATCGATGAGCTCTTCATGACGCTCAGTTGTGTCGATGACCGACATAGGAAAAGTGTACTCCGGGTGTTTTCCCTAACCGTTGTGCCTAATTCACGTCGCAGGAGGGAACGCCGACGAGCCGAACGGTGCAGCTGATGCGCAGAAGACGAAGCGAACGGAAACAAGCAGCCCGGCTGGCGCGGATGCTGATCTCGCTCGACTCCGCCGCGTGCGAGCAGCGCAGCTGGCGGCCACGCCCCCGCGCGCAGTACGCGGCGCTCAGTGCCGCGGGCGCCCGTCGTCCTGCTTGACCCAGTCCGGCGGCGCGCCCGCGTGACCGCTGACGCCTGACGGCCCCTGAGCACCGCGGCCGCCCGTCGCGGCGAGCGCGTCGGGGTTTTCGACCGTCCGCTCGCCGAGCTGGTCGCTCCGGTCGAACGCCCGGAGCCGGAACCGCTTGAGCGCTCGAGAAGTCTCATGGCGGGATCCTAGGAGCCTCACGCGGCCTGCGCGAGCTCCGGGTGCTCGAGCAGGGCGCGGAAGCGCGGCGACTCGAGCAGGTGCCGACGTGAGCCGCCCGGGGCGAGGTCGAGCTCGTCGAAGATCGCCGCGGCGGTCGGGTCGCGGGCCTCCTTGCGCCACTCGCCTTTGAGCCAGTCGCGGAGCTCGACATAGCGCTCGTCGGCGTCGAAGACATGGCGGACGTCGAGTTGCGGCGCGACCGTCCCGTTCCACTGGTTCGCCTGCAGCCGGAACGCGACGTCGTGGTGCCCTGGGCGGCGGAGGCTGTCGAGCCTGCGGCCGAGGCGGAATGCGATCGCGCTCCCGCAGTCACGGCCGTCCATCCGCACCCGGAACTTCAGGTGCTTGCCCTCGCCCACGGCTGTCAGCTCGGCCAGCTCGCAGCCGGCCAGCAACAGCGTAACGTTCGGATTGCCGAGCCCGAAGGGAGCGAGGCGCGCCAGCTCGCCGCAGAGCTCGAGCGTGAGCTCGGAGCCGTGCACGAGGGCGTCGACCAGGGCCGGGGGTCGCAGGTCGTCCTCGGCGAGGCTCGCGTCGCCGATCGCAGCGAACTCCGCCGCGAAGGCGGGCACGTTCTCGGGCTTGATCGAGAGACCGGCCGCGGCCGCGTGGCCCCCCCAGCGCTCGAGGTGGCCGGCGCAGCAGCGCAGCCCGTCGTGCAGGTCGAAGCCCGGGATCGACCGGCCCGAGCCCTTCCAGTCGCCGTCGGTGCCCGCGATCAGGACGACGGGCCGCGAATAGCGCTCGACGAGGCGCGAGGCGACGATCCCGATCACGCCCTCGTGCCAGTCGGCCCCAGCGACGACGTACGCGCGCCGCCGACGATCCGGCTCCGGCCACGCCTCGATCTCCTCGACCGCCTCACGCAGGATCCGCTCCTCGACGGCCTGGCGGTCGCGGTTCAGCTCCTCGAGCTGCTGCGCCAGGCGTGCCGCCTGCTCCTGCTCGTCTGTCAGCAGCAGCTCGAGCGCGGCCTCGGGCCTGCCGAGTCGCCCCGCGGCGTTGAGCCTCGGCGCCAGCCGAAAGCCGATGGCGCCCGCGTCCACGGCGGCCGGGTCGATACGCGCGATGCGCATCAGCTCCTGGAGGCCCGGCTTCTGCGTTCGCGCGAGCTGCCGCAAACCGGCGACCGCGAGCCCGCGGTTCTCGTCCACGAGCGGCACGACATCGGCCACGGTTGCAACGGCGACGAGGTCGAGATGGCGCGCGAGCGACGCCGAGCCCGCTCCGAGCAGCGCCTGCCCGAGCTTCCAGACGACGCCGGTCCCGCAGAGGTCACGAAACGGGTAGGCGCCTCGATAGGGCCCGACGACCGGACAAGCGGGCAGCTGCGGGCCGGGTCGGTGGTGGTCGGTGACAACCGCCTCGAGCCCCTCCTCGCGCGCGCGTGCGACTTCGTCGACCGCGGTGATGCCGCAGTCGACGGTCAGGACGAGTCCGACGCCCTCGTCGGCCAGACGGGAAAGCGTCTGGCCGGCCACGCCGTACCCCTCGTCGAAGCGGCTCGGCAGGTGCCAGGTGACCTCGGCGCCGAGCTCGCGGAGGATGAGCACCGCGAGCGCGGTCGCGCAGATCCCGTCGGCGTCGTAGTCGCCATGCACGCAGATGCGCGTTCCGGCGGCGACGGCCGTGCGGATCGCCTCGCACGCTTCGCGCATGTCGCCGAGCTCGTAGGGATTGTGCTCTGGCAGGTCGGCGGCGAGGAAGGCGCGCGCCTGGTTCGCGTCCGCGTACCCGCGCCTGACGAGAGCCGCCGCCAGCACCTCGCTCACGCCGAGCTCCGAGGCCAGCGCCTCGACCTCCCGCCTCTCGCACGCTCCGCGTAGCTGCCACGACATGGGCAGCCCACGGTACGGAGGCCCCCGGACGGACCCAGATCCGCGCTATTCGCGCGGCAGCTCGAGACCAAGCACCGAGAGCGCCGCGATCACCGCGAGCGCGCCGACCGCGATCGCGACCACGAGCCACGGCCGGCGCCGGCGCTTCAGCGACTCCCAGCCGACCTTCACCCAGAGCACGACCACGCCGGCAGCGGCGCCGAACGCCACGACGATCACCGGCGCCAGCACGGCCGCGCGGTCCAGCGAGAGCTCGAACGCCCAGACGACGAGCAGCACCAGCGCGGTCGTCACGACAGTCGAGACGAGGACGGCTTTCGTGCTCACGAGGTGAGTCTAGACGGGCACCCCGGCAAATCCGCGGCGCCCTCTTCTGGTCGGCGTCGCAAGCGAACGCCTCAGGAGCGCCCCGTTATCCTCCCCCCGTGGACGTGGACAACTACTCCTCGGGAGACGACGTCGTCGTGGAGTTCCTCCGCCTCCGCTTCAGCTTCAACGCCGACGACTTCGCCGAGCGGGTCTGTGCGGCGGCGTTCAAGCTCGGCATCGTCGACCACAACGACCTGGACGAAGACGAGACGGACGACCTCGTGGAGCTCACCGCCGACGGCGTGATCGAGGAGCCGCGCAGCGAGCTGGGGCGTTACCTGGTGCGCCACTGGGAGCGGCTGTCACTCGTCGGGGGCGAGTCCCTCGTCTACTGGCTCCGCAAGCTCGTCTTCCGCGGCGCCTGGCTCGACCACCGCGTCAAGGACGGCCGGCTCGACGTCGCCTGGGACGAGGGCAACTCGGATTTCGCCTACCTCGAGCCGGGCGGAGAGCGCGCGCTGCTGGAGCTCGCGCCGACGCCGTCCTGGCACGAGCTGCAGTTCCGCCGCTAGTCCTTTCGAGCCAGTTGACTTGCCACTTACGTAAGCCTAGACTTACGTAAGTCATGGCTTACCGGAACGCCATGGACGCGCTGGGCGACCCAACCAGGCGGGCGATCTTCGAGCGGCTCCGCTCAGGCCCACTGGCCGTCGTCGAGATCGCGGACGAGCTCCCCGTAAGCCGGCCTGCCGTCTCCCAGCACCTGCGGGTGTTGAGGGAAGCCGGACTCGTAAGCGAGCGCCGAGAAGGCACGCGGCGCTTCTACCGCGTCGATCCGGACGGGCTCGGCGAGGTCCGCGACTACTTCGACGACTTCTGGAACGAGGCCCTCGCCGCGTTCAAGGCGACGGCCGAAGAAGAGAGGAGGAACCGATGAGCACGCAAGCGCAGGATCTGACGATCCGGAAATCCGTCACGGTCGACTGCTCCCCGGAGCATGCGTTCGACACGTTCACGGTCCGGCTCGCCAACTGGTGGCCGCTGGATACGCACTCGGTCGGAGGGATGGGCGGCGAGCGCCCCCGGCACGCGGTGCTCGAGCCCGGTGTCGGCGGCCGGCTCTACGAGCTCATGGCCGACGGCGACGAGCACGAGTGGGCGAAGGTGCTCGCCTGGGAACCGCCGAACCGGTTCGTGATGGACTGGCACGTGAACCCCGACAACCCGTCCACCGAGGTCGAGGTGACGTTCACGCCAGAGGGAGACGGCACTCGCGTCGAGCTCGTGCACCGCGGCTGGGAGCGCTACGGCGACAGGGCTTCGGAGGCATACGGCGACTACGGCACCGGCTGGGAGAAGATCCTCGGGCGGTTCGCGCAGGCGGCTTCAGGCTAGGGCTGCGGGAGCGCGAAGCCGAATCGCTCCTGCTCCTCGGCGGAGCGAAGCGTGATCCGGGCGATGGCGGTGACGGGGACGATCCATTCTTCGCCGCCGCCGTCGTCGTCGTGATGCGGAACCAGCGTCACGAAGCCGAACCCCGGCTCGGCCTCGAGCGAGCGCAGGACAGCCGTGGGGCCGTCCTGCAGCTCCACCTCCACGCGCGCCTGCTTTCCGTACCGCTCGACGAAAGCCTCGATCCGAAGCACGATCCTCGCGACGAGCTCCTCTTGCGGGCCTGCCGCGCCCGGGACCCAGACCTCCGGCATCAGAACAGTGCGCCGTCGTCGGCCGCGGCGCCGACGTGCGCGCGCCCGAGCTTCGTGACTATCCGCCCGCGCGGGGTGCGTTGGAGGAAGCCGAGTTGGAGCAAGTACGGCTCGTAGACGTCCTCGATCGTGTCGGGCTCCTCGCCGAGCGAGACCGCTAGCGTCGAGAGCCCGACCGGGCCGCCGTCGAACTTCTGCACGATCGAGCGCAGCAGCGCGCGGTCGATGCGCTCGAGCCCACGCTCGTCGACCTCGAGCAGCTCGAGCGCCTCGCGGGCGATCTCGGTCGTGATCGCGCCCTCGTGCCGAACCTCCGCAACGTCGCGGACGCGGCGGAGGATGCGATTCGCGATGCGCGGCGTCCCGCGCGAACGGCGCGAGATCTCGTCGGCCGCTTCGTCTGCAATCTCGACGTCGAGGATCCGCGCCGAGCGGCGCACGATCCGTGCGAGCTCGGTGGGCTCGTAGTGCTCCAGCCGTAAGGTCATCCCGAAGCGGTCGCGCAGGGGCGTGGTCAGCAGCCCGGTCCGCGTCGTCGCGCCGATCAGCGTGAAGGGCGGCAGGTCGAGCGTCAGCGTCCGCGCGGCCGGCCCCTGGCCGACGACGATGTCGAGCCGGAAGTCCTCGAGGGCCGGGTAGAGGATCTCTTCGACCGCACGGCTGAGGCGGTGAATCTCGTCGATGAAGAGGACGTCGCGCTCGCCGAGGCCAGTCAGGATGGCGGCCACGTCGCCCTTCCGCTCGAGCGCAGGGCCGGCGGCCGAGCGCAGGGCGACGTCGAGCTCCTCCCGCACGATGTAGGCGAGGCTCGTCTTGCCGAGCCCCGGCGGACCGATCAGCAGGAGGTGGTCGAGCGCCTCGCCGCGGGAGCGCGTGGCTTCGAGCGCGATCGCAAGCTGCTCCTTGACGCGCTCCTGGCCGACGAAGTCGTCCAGCTTACGCGGGCGAAGCGAGCGTTCGAGCTCGTCCTCCTCCGGCCGAACCGCAGGCGCAAGAAACTGCGCGGTCTCTGCGTCCACGCCGTCCCTCTCTGACTGAATCATCGACCGGTCATTTCAGACGGCCGCACGGGATGGCCCGCCCGGCCTGAAAGAGACGACGCAAGCGTCGTCTCATGCCGCCCTCAGCCGGAGCGCCTGCCGCACGCGCTCCTCTAGCGGAAGGTCCGGATCGACGGCCGCGAGTGCCTCTTCCGCCTCGGTCACTGTCCAGCCGAGCTCGACGAGCGCGTCGCGTGCAACCGCGTGCGGCTTCCCGGCGATCGGGGTCGGCTCGTCCATCGTCCCGAGCTTCTCCTTCAGCTCGAGCACCACCCGCTGCGCCGTCTTCTTGCCGATCCCGGGGATCGCTTCGAAGCGGGCCGTGTCCTCGAGCGCGATCGCGCGGCGGAGGTCGGCCGGCGGCGAGCCCGAGACGATCGCGAGCGCGACCTTCGGCCCGACGCCCGACACCGCGAGCAGGTGCTCGAAGAGCTCGCGCTCCGCCGCCTCGCCGAACCCGTAGAGCTGGAGCGCGTCCTCGCGCACGTGGAGGTACGTCTCGAGCGTCACCTCTCCCCCGCGCTCGGCGAGTCGCGCTGCTGTCGGGGTCACGGCGAGCGCATAGCCGACGCCGCCGACATCGAGGATCAACCGCTCGCCCGATCGCGCGACCGCGGTCCCGCGTAGCCGCGAGATCACCCGGCCACCCTCAGCAGGGGCGGCGCGAGGGCGTGGCAGATCGCCACGGCGAGCGCGTCTGCCGCGTGGTGCGGCGCCGGTGGCTTCTCGAGGCCGAGGATCGTCGCGACCATCCGCTGCACCTGGGCCTTCTCGGCGCGCCCGTAGCCGCAAACGGCCTGCTTCACGCGCGCCGGCGCGTACTCGAAGCACTCGATGCCGAACCCTGCGGCCGCGACGAGCACGGCGCCGCGAGCCTGACCGACGGAGAGCGCGGTGCGGGCGTCGACGCCGACGAACGACTCCTCGAGGACGACCGCATGCGGCCCGAACTCCTCGATCAGCTCGACGACGCCGTCGTAGATCGTCTTGAGGCGGAGCTCCGGGCGCTGCCCCGCGGGGGTTTGCCACCAGCCGGAATCGACCGCCTTGAGGCGGTCGCCTCGTTCGCGAACGATTCCGAACCCGCATGCAGCCGTGCCTGGATCGATCCCGAGGACCGTCACGGCGACACCTTAGGCACCGCGTCGGACAGTCCTTCACGACGCGCAGGAACCCTCGTCGGTGGCGCGGTGCTGTCACAGTCCGGTGCTGGTGGCCAAGCTGATCTACTCGGCGATCGCGTCACTCGACGGCTTCGTCGCGGACGAAGACGGCAGGTTCGACTGGGCCGCGCCCGACGACGAGGTGCACGCCTTCATCAACGAGCTCGAGCGGCCGGTCGGCACCTATCTGTACGGGCGGCGAATGTACGAGGTGATGGTCGCGTGGGAGACTCTGCCCCTCGACGACCAGCCGCCGTTCACGCGGGATTTCGCCGAGATCTGGCGGGCCGCCGACAAGGTCGTCTACTCCACGACTCTCGAAACGGTTTCCAGCTCGAGGACGCGGATCGAGCGTGACTTCGACCCGGACGCGGTTCGGCAGCTGAAGGCGACGGCTGACCGCGACTTCACGGTGGGAGGCGCCGAGCTCGCCAGTCAGGCGTTGAAGGCCGGTCTCGTGGACGAGCTCCAGCTGTTTCTTGCGCCGGTGGTCGTCGGAGGCGGCACGCGGGGTCTCCCGGACGGCATCCGCATCGAGCTCCAGCTGCAGGACGAGCGCCGGCTCGGGAACGGGACGGTTTACGTGCGCTACCTGGTCGAGGGGTGAGGGCTCATCCGACGCGCGTCGTGACAATTTCGTTTCTCGTGCCAAGTGCAGTGCGCCGTCGCATGTGGCAACGCAAGATCTGACCCCTCCACCTCCGCCTCCACCGCCGCCACCGCCGCCTCCACCGCCACCGCCGCCACTGCCGCCGCCTCCTCCCCCACCGCGCCACCGCCGCCACCAGCACCTCCTCCACCACCAGCACCTCCGCCACGGCCAATCAGGTGCCACGTGCCGAACGTCGTCGGGAAGAAGCTCACAAGGGCGAAGGCGAAGATCGTCAGCCGGCACTGCCGCGTGGGAAAGATCACCAAGGCCCACGCCGCCGCCGCCAAGAAGGGCCGCGTGCTCGCGCAGCGCCCGAGAGGCGGCGCGACGCGCCCGAAGGGCACCCGGATCGCGCTCAAAGTCGGCCGCTGATCCCGCCCCGCCCAGCCTCAGCGTTCTACAAATCCGCTACGGCGTCGCCGGCGATGGGGTCAGATCTTGCACTGCCACAACCGCGCTACGAATTCGTGCCACTACATCCACAAGCCGCGCGTTGTGACGGTTTCGTTACTCGTGCCAAGCGGAGTGCGCCGGCGCATGTGGCAATGCAAGATCTGACCCCGGGGTAGACGCGCGAATTGCGGCGCCGCGGGCCCGGTCCTTCCTACGCGACGGCCTCCATGACCCGCTCCGGGATGTCGAAGTTCGCGTAGACCTCGTGGACGTCGTCATTCTCCTCGAGCGCATCGATCAGCCGGAGGGTCTTTTTCGCAGCGCTCTCGTCCTCGAGGCTGACGGTGGTCTTCGGCACCAACGTCAGCTCGGAGGAGTCGACCGTCAAACCCGCGGCCTCGATCGTCTCCCGCACCGAGGTGAGGTTTTCCGGCGCCGAAGTGACGCGGAAGCTCGACCCGTCGCGCTCGACGTCCTCGGCGCCACCCTCCGCGGCCGCGAGCGTCAGATCGTCCTCGTCGACCCCGTCGGCGTCGACCAGGATCAGGCCGCGCCGCTCGAACAGCCACGCGACCGATCCGGAGCCGCCCAGGTTCCCGTCGTGCTTCGTGAAGGCAGCACGCACGTCCGCGGCGGTGCGGTTGCGGTTGTCGGTCAGCGCCTCGACGATCACCGCGACGCCGTTCGGCCCGTAGCCCTCGTAGGTCACCTGCTCGAACGAGTCCGCGTCCGAGTCGGCCCCGGAGCCGCGCGCGATCGCCCGCTCGATGGTGTCCTTCGGCATCGAGTACGAACGCGCCTTCTCGATCGCGTTGGCGAGGGCGAGGTTCGCGGCAGGATCCCCACCCCCCTCGCGCGCAGCGACGATCAGCGCGCGAGAGAGCTTGGAGAACAGCTTCCCGCGCTTCGCGTCGGCGGCGCCCTTCTTGTGCTTGATCGAGCTCCACTTGCTATGCCCGGACATTCGCCTCCTCTCGCACGAGGTCGAGGAACCGCTCGTGCACGCGGGTGTCGTCGGTCAGCTCGGGGTGGAACGAGGCGACGATGACGTGGCCGTCGCGCATGAGCACCGGCTCGCCGTCCAGCTCGGCCAGCACCTCCACTCCCGGCCCCACGTCCGCCACGCGCGGCGCGCGAATGAATACGCCCCGCAGCGGCTGCTCGTCGCCCTCGAGTGAGAGGTCGGCCTCGAAGCTCGCCACCTGGCGCCCGTACGCGTTGCGCTCGACCTCGAGGTCGAGCACACCCAGATGGCCCCTGTCCAGCAGGATCATCCCGGCGCAGGTGCCCAGCACCGGCCGCGCGAACACGCGGATCGCCTCCTCGAGACCGTACAGCCGCACGAGCCGCATGATCGCGGTCGACTCGCCGCCCGGGATCACGAGCCCGTCGAGCCCGACGAGCTGCTCCGGCTTGCGCACCTCGACCGGCTCCGCGCCCAGCCGGCGCAGCATCAGTGCGTGTTCGCGGAAGTTCCCCTGAACAGCCAGAACCCCGATTCTCATGCGGGAAATTCTAGTGGCGAGCTAGAGAGCGGCCTCGCCGCGCCGCCGCGCAGCGCCACCGCCGCGGCGACGATCAGCAACAGCTCCAGCACGAGCCATGAGGCCCGGGTGCCGCCAAAGGGCGAGTCGAGGTCGGTGTCGAGCCAGCTGAACCAGTCGAGGAGCGCGCCGAGCGCGGTGACGAAGGCGAGGACCGAGGTGAGGGCGAACAGGCCGGAGGTCACGCGGTGTCCGCTCCACCCGGCGAGCACTGCAAGCGTGGTCAGCACGACGAAGATCAGCGCGGCCCAGCCGACGAAGCCGCCCGCGCCGTGCTCGCCCGACTGAACCTCCAGCAGCGAGCCGACCGCGACCAGAATCGTGATCCCACCCAGGTACGCGAGGAACGAGGCGCTGGACCACGGAGCCCGGCGGCGTTCACGCGCAGGACGATGACCACTGTCCCGGACGGTGCCGCACTGTTCAGGGAGCGGGCCGAGGCCTAGAATCCCCTGCAAGCGAGTGAGAGCCGAGGTCTCCCATCCGATTCGCTCAGCTCCGCTCCGCCGGGTTGGTGGGCACACGCTCTGGCGCTGCGCGTCGAGCTCGGGCTCTCGCCCGACGGCGGAGGTGCGGTCGCGAGGCCACACCTCGGGGCACGCGGCGGTCGGCCGCGCCCGCCGAGTCCTCGTGATCGACGACGAGCACGCGATCCGCCTCGTCTGCCGAGTGAACCTCGTCGCCGCCGGAATCGAGGTGCTGGAGGCGGCCGATGGCCGAGCGGGCATCGAGCTGGCCCTGAACGAGCTCCCCGATCTCGTCCTCCTCGACGTGATGATGCCGGACGTCGACGGCTGGACGGTCGCGCGCGAGCTGGGGGCCGACGAGACGACCCGGGAGATCCCGATCGTCTTCCTGACGGCGCTAGCCGACGCCGCAGACCGGCGAATGGGCGAGCAGCTCGGCGGCGTCGGATACGTCGTCAAGCCGTTCGACCCGGTCGCGATCGGCGACCTCGTCGAGGACGTGCTCGTGCGGATCGAGAAGGGCGAGCGGGAGCAGCTGACGCGAGCCATCTCCTCCGAGCGTTAGCCGTGACCACCGAGCAGATCGAGGCGGCCGACCGAGCGCGACGGCTCCAGCGGGTCGCGGAGCGGCTCGCCGAGGCCGTCACGCCACAGGAGGTGCTCGATGCCGTTCTCACCGAGGGCGTGCGCGCCGCCGAGGCGCGGGCGGGAGCGATCGGCGTCCTGAGCGCCGACGCGGCGAAGGTCGAGCTGCTCGCGCAGCGCGGCTACGACGAGTCGATCATGGAGGGCTGGGACTCGTTCCCGGTCGATGCCGAGCTCCCGATGTCGCACGTGATCAGGACCGGAGAGCCGCTCTTCATCTCGTCGGTACAGGAACGCAACCTGCTCTTCCCCGGTCTTGCGCGCCAGGGCCAGCAAGGGCATGGGCTCGTCGTCGTGCCGCTGGCGGTCGAGGGCCAGATCTTCGGGGCGATGTCGCTCTCGTTCGGCGAGGACATCGACTTCGGGCCCGAGCGCCGCGAGATGAAGATCACCCTCGGCCGGCAGGCTGCGCAGGCGCTCGCGCGTTCTCGCGTCTACGAGGCCGAGCAGGCGATGCGCGAGCGGATGACGTTCCTCGCCGAGGCAAGCAGGGTGCTGGCGTCCTCACTCGACTACTACCGCACGCTGAAGCGCCTGGCCCGGCTCTGCGTGCCGGCGCTCGCTGACTGGTGCGCCATCGACATGCTCGGCCCGAACGGCGAGATCGAACGGATCGCGGTCGCCCACGAAGACCGGGAGAAGGTGAGCTGGGCCCGGGAGCTGCAGGAGCGCTACCCGCCCGACCCCGACTCGCCGCACGGGGTCGCAGAGGTCCTCCGCAGCGGCGAGCCGCAGTTCTGGCCCGAGTTTCCGCGCGAGGTCCTGGACGAGGCGATCGGCGACGACCATGAGCTGCGCCGAATCGTCGACGAGCTCGGTCTGCACTCATCGATCTCCGTCCCGCTGATCGCGCGCAAGCGCACGTTGGGCGCGCTCTCGCTGATCGCCGCCGAGACGCATCCGCGCTTCACGAAGGCCGATCTCGAGCTGGCGACCGAGCTTGCGCACCGCGCGGCCGTGGCTGTCGACAACGCGCGGCTGTACCGCGAGGCCGAGCGCGGCGCGAACGCCGCACAGGCGCTCGCCCACGTCGCCGACGGCGTCGTCATGCTCGACCGCGAACGCCGCGTGCTCCACTGGAACCCCGCCGCCGCGAAGATCACCGGCGTCGCCGTCGACGATGCGCTCGGACGGCCGATCGGGGAGGTCCTCCCGGCCTGGGGCGCGCTGACCTCCCACGTGCAGCTCGTCGAGCCCGGCAGTGCCGCGCGCCGGGTCACCGTTCCCCTCTCCGTCGCCGGCTGCGAGCGCTGGGTCGCGGTCTCGGGCGTCGACTTCGGGCAGGGCACCGTCTACGCGCTGAGGGACATGACGGAGGAATACGCGCTCGAGAAGACGCGAAGCGACTTCGTCGCCACGGCTTCGCACGAGCTGCGCACGCCGCTGGCGGCGGTGTACGGCGCCGTCCGGACCCTGCGCCGCGACGATGTGGTGCTGGACGAGGACGACCGTTCCCAGTTTCTCGAGATGATCGAGTCCGAGGCGACCCGCCTGGCGACCATCGTCGACCAGATCCTCCTGACGAGCCAGCTCGACGCCGGCGCCGTCGAGGTCCACTCAGACGAGTGCGACCCGGCCAAGATCGCCGCGGGCGTCGTCGAGTCGGCGGCGATGCATGCGCCGGAGGACATCTCGCTCGCGGTCAACGCGAACGGCTCGCCGCGTG
>JBKPAM010000175.1:0-5488 GCA_046726435.1 Actinomycetota bacterium | reverse complement strand
CCGGCGAACATCCGCATCGTCCAGAGCCGGCCCCGGTACATCGTGGGATAGACACCACGAGTGAAGGGATACTCTCCCGGCCGTCCGAGCTTGTCTTCGGGCGACCACCCCCGCAAGCTCTCGGGCGTGTAGAGCGGCTCGATCGGGATCCCCGATAATGTTTCGAACCGCACCGGGCGCTCGGGCCCGCGCTCAGGCTCCGTCATGGTCACCTCGTAGCAGGTGGCGCGCGACCACCAGCTTCTGGATCTGCGACGTCCCCTCGTACAGCTGCGTGATCTTCGCGTCGCGGAAGGCACGCTCGACCTCGTACTCCTTGATGAACCCGTAGCCCCCGTGGACCTGGATGGCGTCGGTCGTCACCTTCATCGCGGTCTCGGCGGCGAAGAGCTTGGCCATCGCGGCGGCGGTGCGGTACGGCCGGCCGGCGTCCTTGAGCGCGGCCGCCTTGCGGGTGAGGAGCCGCGCGCCGTCGATCGCCACCGCCATGTCGGCGAGCATCCACTGGACCATCTGGTGCTCGCCGATCGGCACGCCGAAGGCCTTGCGCTCGCGCGCGTACGCCACCGCGCGCTCGTAGGCGCCGGTGGCGATGCCGACCGCCTGCGCCGCGATCCCGACGCGGCCGCCGTCCACGGCGCTCATCGCGATCTTGAAGCCCTGCCCTTCCTCGCCGATGCGGCTTGCCGCCGGCACGCGGCAGTCGTCGAACAGGAGCTCGGCCGTGTCGGAGGCGCGGATGCCGAGCTTGTCCTCGGTCTTGCCCACCGTGAATCCCGGCGTGCCCTTCTCGACGACGAACGCGGTGATGCCCCGATGCCCCTTCGCGCGATCGGTCTGAGCGAACACGAGCGCGAACGAGGCCTCGCGCCCGGTGGTGATGAAGCGCTTGCGGCCGTTGAGCACGTAGCGGTCGCCGTCGCGCACGGCCAGGGTGGCCTGGTTGGTCGCGTCCGAGCCCGCCTGCGGCTCGGTGAGGGCGAAGCACCCGTGGGCATGGCCCGAGGCGACCGGCGCGAGGAACCGCTCGCGCTGGGCGTCGGTCCCGAAGCGCGCGATCGGATCGCCGTAGAGCGAGTTGTTGACCGACATCACCACCGCGTGGCTCGCGCACACCCGGGCGATCTCCTCGAGCGCCACGACGTACGCCACGGCACCGGCGCCGCTGCCGCCCCAGCGCTCGGGAATCACCATGCCCATGAGCCCAAGCTCGCCCATTCGCTTGACCGTCTCGTGCGGGAAGC
The DNA here is from genome assembly GCA_046726435.1 of Actinomycetota bacterium. Classification (GTDB taxonomy): domain Bacteria; phylum Actinomycetota; class Thermoleophilia; order Gaiellales; family Gaiellaceae; genus AC-32. The sequence goes on along the minus strand of JBKPAM010000175.1, from coordinate 4,244 downwards.
GGCAGTCGCGGTCGATCTCGGCCGCGATGGGCTTGATCTGGGTCTCGGCGAACTCGCGCGCCGTGGCCCGGATCAGCTCTTGCTCGGACGTCAGGTCGAAGGTCACGTCGTCCCTGCCTATTTCTCCAGGAGCTTCTTGAACTCTTTCGTCAGCTCGGGCACCACCTCGAACAGGTCGGCCACGATCCCGAAATCGGCGATCTTGAAGATCGGCGCCTCCGGGTCCTTGTTCACCGCCACGATGACCTTCGAGGTCCGCATGCCCGCCAGGTGCTGGATCGCGCCCGACACGCCGAAGCCGAGGTAGAGCTTGGGCGAGATCGTGCGCCCGGTCTGACCGATCTGGAACCGGTGCGGCCGCCAGCCGGCGTCCACCGCCGCCCGCGAGGCGCCGACCGCGGCGCCGATGACGCGGCCGAGCTCCTCGAGGATCACGTAGTTCTCGGGCCCCTTCATGCCACGCCCGCCCGAGATGACGGTCTCGGCTTCCGTGAGCTCCGGCAGTCCCGTCGACACCTCCTCGCGGCGCTCGACGAACTTCATCTGCGCGCCCGCGGCATTCAGGCTCGGCCGCTCGACCGCGGCGGTCTTGCCCGGCTGCGACTCGGCCGGGCGGAACACGTTGGGGCGCAGGGTCGCGACCCACGGCGATTTCGCCCACGTCACCTTCGAGAGGAGCTTGCCGGCATAGACCGGACGGGTCGCCACGAGCTTGTCGCCTTCCATCGCGAACCGGACCGAATCGGCCGAGAGACCCACGCCGAGCTTCGCGGCCAGCCGCGCCACGAACTCGCGCTGGCGGCTCGTAACCGGCGCGAAGATCGCCGCCGGCGACTCCTTGGCGGCCAGCTCCGCCGCGGTCGCCGTCCACACCTCGCTCTGGTACGGCGCGAACGCGGCGTTCTCGAGCAGCAGCACTCGCGAGGCGCCCCATTCACCGAGCTGCTTCAAGCCGGCGTCGCTCCCCTTGTCGGTGAGCCACACCGCCTCGACCCGGCCGGGCGCCAGGCGCGTCGCCTCTCCGATGACCTCGGCCATGACCTTCTTCGGCGAGCCGTTTCGATCATCCTCGACGATGCACCAGAATGCGTTGGGCATTTCTCGACTCTCCCTAGATGGCCTTGGCGTCTTCGCGCAGGGCGCGGACGAGCTCTTTCACCGCGGTGGGCACGTCGCCCTGGATGATCCGTCCCGGCGGACGCGCAGGCAGCGCCTCGAGGCCGACGACCGAGAGCTGCGACGGCTCGGCGGCGATCCCGAGGTCGGCGGCCTTGACGTCCTTGATCTCCTTCTTCTTGGCGCCCATGATGCCCTTGAGCGTGGGATAGCGCGGCTCGTTGAGCCCCTTCTGCGCGGCGAGGACGGCGGGCAGCGGCATGTCGAACACCTCGAGGCCGCCCTCGACCTGACGCGCGGCGCGGACGGCCTTGCCGTCGGCGTCGATCGTTTCCTCCATGATCCAGTAGGCGCACGGCCAGCCCAAGAGCTCGGCCATCTGCGCCGTGACGGCGCCCATGTCGTCGTCGATCGCCTGGCGGCCGCACAGCACGAGTTGCGGCGCCTCCTGCTTGATCACGGCGGCGAGCGCCTTCGCGGTGGCGAGCGTATCGGCCGCCGACCAGGCCGCGTCGTTCAGGTGGACCGCGCGATCGCAGCCCATCGCCAGGCACGAGCGGAGCGCCTCCTTCACCCGGTCCGGACCGAGAGAGACCGCGACGACCTCGCCCTGGCCGCGCTTTTCCTTGATCCGCAGCGCCTCCTCGACGGCGAACTCGTCGTAGGGCGAGACGATCCACGTGATGCCCGTGGTGTCGATCGATTTTCCGTCCGCCGCGATCTTCACCTGGGTGGCCGTGTCCGGCACCTGCTTGATGGTGACAACGATCTTCATGACGTCGCTCCTTCGTAGTGAAGTTCGCGGGTGATGCGGAAGCGGTCGCCCGGGATGAAGACGCGATCGAAGACGACCGGCGCGCCGCCGGCGTCGAACGAGACGCGCTCGGACTCGAAGGCCGGCTCGCCGGCGCGGCAGCCGAGATCACGCGCCTCGCGCCGGCCCAGCCGCACCGCGGAGACGGTCTCGCTGGCGCGCGTGATGACGAGGCCCAGCTTGAACTCGAGGACCTGGTGCAGCGGCGTCAGCGCCAGATCGGCGCGGATCACCTCGTCGCCGAGCGGCGACGGCAGGAACGAGCGCTGCAGGCTCATCGGGTGCGCGTCGACCAGCCTGAGCCGCTCCAGCACGAGCACGCGGGGCCGGCCGGAGAGGCGCAGCGCCTCGGCGACGCGCCGGTCAGGCGCCGCGAACCGCGTGCCGAGAAGCCGCGTCGCGACGTGCTCGCCCTTGGCCGAGAGATCGCCGGCGAAGCGGCGGAGCTGGAGGATGTCGTAGTCGATCGACGGCGCGGCGACGAACGTGCCGAGCCCGTGGCGGCGCGTGATGAGGTGCTCGCGCTCGAGGACCTCGAGCGCCTGGCGAAGGGTCATGAGGGTCACGCCGAAGCTCCGGGCGAGCTGGCGCTGGTTGTCGAGTCGCGCGCCGGCTGCGAGCTCGCCGGTCCGGATTCGCTCGCGCAGCGCTTCGGCGATGCGGGAATAGCGGGGCACTCGACTGTGAAACCCCATCTTGACGCCGTTCATAGAGCCTCGGTGTTCTAGAACTCCGATCCTCAACGCCACTCGCGACAGCGCCGGTGCTACGGAAGAGAAACGACAACTCCGAAAGGCACTTCGGCCCGGGAGCGCCCGCGACGGCTTATCCTACCACCTTTTCCGGTCGGGCGTCGACTTGGTGCGGACCGTCAAGAATTCCTGGAAACGCTCACGCGGTGCCTGCCAGCTCGCGCGTGAGGATGACGAGCCGCTCGAGCTTCTCGCGGGCCGCGCCGGTATCCACCGAGCGCGCCGCCAGCTCCACGCCCTCCTTCAGGTCGCGCGCCCGGGCGCCGACGACCAGCGCCGCCGCGGCGTTCATGAGCACGATATCCCGCTTGGCGCCGGGCTCGCCCCTGAGGATCGCGCGGATGATCTCGGCGTTCTGCTCGCGGTCGCCGCCGAGCAGCTCGCGGATCGAGGCCCGCGAGAGGCCGAAGTCCTCCGGTCGAACGGTGAACGTCCGCACGACTCCGTCGCGGACCTCGGAGACCCGGCTCTCGCCCGTGTTGGAGATCTCGTCGAGGCCGTCGGCCCCGTGAACCACGAAGGCTCGATACGTGCCGAGCTCGGCCAGCACCCGGGCGAGCGGCTCCGTGAGGGCCGCCGCGGCCACGCCGATCACCTGGGCGTTGGCGCCGGCCGGATTGGTCAGCGGGCCGAGGAGATTGAAGACGGTTCGGATCCCGACGTCGCGCCGCGCCGTCATCACGTGCTTCATCGCCGTGTGGAGGAGCGGGGCGTACAGGAAGCCGATGCCGACCTCGGCCACGCACCGGCCGACCTGCTCCGGGGTCAGCTGGAGGTTGACGCCGAGCGTCTCGACGACGTCGGCCGAGCCGCACAGCGAGGCGCCGCTGAGCCCCGACATCGAGCGGTTGCCGTGCTTGGCCACCCTGAGCCCGGCGCCGGCGACCACGAACGCGGTCGCGGTCGAGACATTGAACGTCCCGGAGGCGTCGCCGCCCGTGCCGCAGGTGTCGACGAGCATCTCGCGGTCGGTGCCGGTGAGCGCCGCCGTCTCCTCGGCGCGCGCGTGGACCCGGGCGACCTTCGAGCGCATCACCTGCGCGAAGCCGATCAGCTCCTCGACCGTCTCGCCCTTCATCCGGAGCGCGGTCAGGAACGCGGCGATCTGCGCGTCGGTGGCCGTGCCCGACATGATGGCTTCCATGGCGCCTGCGGCCTCGATGCGGGTGAGATCGCGCCGGTCGACGAGGACCCTCGTCGCTTCGGTGATGATCGGGCTCGTCATGTCGCGCCCCTTCCTCCTCGTTGGGGGTTCACAGAGTATCGCATCTCGGGGCTCCTCTCACGCCCCGTCCCGATCAGCCCTCCACCAGCGGCGGAGCAGATTGTGATAGCAACTCGTCAGCGCGATCGCCGCGCGGTGCTCCCGGATCGCCTCGGTCACCTGGTTGATGGCCAGGTCGAGATCGAACAGCAAGGTGCGCTGGGTGTCGTCGCGGATCATGCTCTGGATCCAGAAGAACGACGCCAGCCGGACGCCCGCCGTGACCGGATTGACCCGGTGCAGGCTCGTGCCCGGGTACAGGATCGCGCCGCCGACGTGAAACCCGGGCGCGCTGGCC
>JBKPAM010000174.1:0-23652 GCA_046726435.1 Actinomycetota bacterium | reverse complement strand
CACCCGAGTCGACCGGGCTGGTGCCCGTGAGGTCGTTCGAGCCGGAGCCGTCGGCGTTCAGGTTGAAGTCGGCGACCGTCTTGGTGCCACCGTTGTCGTTGATGACGACCTTGCGCAGGTGCAGCTTGGGCGCGATGTCGTCGTTGGTGATCGTGCAGGTCTTCGTCTGGCCTGGCACAACCGTGACGTTGCCGCTCGAGTCGCAGTCTCCGCTGATGCCGGTCTGCGTGTACCCGCTCGGCGGGGCGTTCTCGCTCACGACGTACGAGCCCGCGTCCAGCGTGTAGGAAGTGCCGCTCTCCGAGCCGGCTGCCGGGCTACCGGAGACGTCGCTGCCGCCGTTCTTGACGTGCAGCGTGAAGTCGCCGGCGTTCTTCGTTCCGCCGTTGTCGTTGACCACGTGCTTCTTGACGATCAGCGTCCCGGGCTGCTGGTGGTTCGTGTACGTACACGTGTAGTTCTCGCCCTCGTGCATGTTGATCGTCGTCGTGGTGCTGCTCGTCGAGAACGACCCGCCGTTCGGGCTCGTGACCGAGCAGGAGATCGCGTCGAACGCCCAGCCGCTCGGAATCGGAGTCTCGTTGACCGTGTAGGTCTGGAAGTTCTTGATGTTGCCGAACACCTGTGTGTTCGCGCTCGTCCCGTCATCGACGAGGCTGAAGTTCGAGAGCGGCGCGGGCGAGCCGGTGAAGCTGAAGCTCGTCGGGCCGTTCGGCGTCGCGTCCTTGATGACCGTGATCGAGCCCGGGAAGATGACCGCGTCCGCGGAGAGCGAGCGATCCTGGTTGCCGCCCGCGCCGTCGAGGTTGATCAACCGCGTGTGGTACGGCGATCCCGAGATCGCCACGGCCGAGTTGTTCAGGCCCCAGTCGGCCCGCGAGGAGATGTGTCCGGCCCACGCGAGCACCGGGTTCGCCTGGCTCGCGGTGAAGTTGATCGTGATCCGTGCCGACTTGTCCCCTGCGAAGCCGCTTCCGTCCGGGTACGAGTAAGAGCTCACGCTCGTGATCGTGCCGCCGTAGAGCGTCAAGTTTCCGGCGATCGGCGTTACGCCGGCCCCAGTGACCTGCGGATCGGCAGGGATCGGGAACGTCGTCGGCGAGCCACACGGGCTGACGCCCAAGCATGGGTTCGCCGTTCCGACCGTCTGGTTGTACGTATCGATGTAGTCGAGCGCGTGCTTCCCGCTCTTGGTCGTATCCCACTCGATCGTGACGCTGTGGGACGCGAGCGAGAGGTTGTCGAACCGCATCCGGTACGGGAGCGAGTCTCCCTCGAAGTAGACGGCCTTGCTTGCGCCGATGTTGCCGTTCACCCAGTCGCTGGCACTCGCACTACAGCCGTCCGTGTTCGGTGACGGGTCAGGGTCGTTTGCACACTGGTCCAGGTCTGCCGATGGGTTCGCATCGGTAAAGCTCGATGTTGCCGTCAGTGTCCCGGAGGCAGTTTGCTGCGTCGCCTGCACCGAGTACTGGGCGACGAAGTAGTTCGGGAGCTGGAAGACGTCGGTGACGTCCCCGTTCGAGTCCGGTGCGACGTCCACGACGTGCTGCCAGGTCTGGCCGACGTCGTCGTTCACGACGATGTGCACTTGCGCGCCGCCGCTATCCCAGCCCGAGCCGCTCAGCGTGACCGTCCCGCCGGGGTTGTAATCGGGGAGGTCGCTGGCGATTGTCGGCGAGCCGCCCTCCGCGTTATTAAGGACGGCCGCCCCGATCGGAACGGCCAACAGCAGGCCGACGCCGACGAGAATCGACATCACGAACAGCGACAGGCCGAGCGTTGTTCGGCCTCTTCGTTTGCGATGTCCCCCCGTGGTCGTACCGCCGTCTGTCAGACGCGTTCTTCCGAAGCGCCGCATATCAGTTCCTCCCAACTCCCTCGCGGAGGGCTCGGTTGTTGTCGTCTCGCGTTCCGCGACCCAGCTGTGGGCCGTGCGTCGAAGACGTGATCCGCAGTCGGTGCAAATGCTCTCCCTGCTTGCCCGCGCCGGTTACCGCAGGTTGTCCGGCGCAGCCTCCGAGGCTAAGCGTCTATCGGTTGTCCGCACATGGGCGGTTCGGCCCACTCCGCGTTGAGGTTTCTCAACGCGGAATCAGCGAGCCCTCAACGTTCGAGCAGCTCGAGCGCCGCCTTCCGGCTCGGGACGTGGAGCTTCATGAGGATCGCGCTCACGTGCGTCCGCACCGTCACCGGCTCCACAAACAGGCGCTCGGCGATCTGATTCGTGGACAGCCCTTCGTCCAGCATCTCGAGCACTTGCGATTCCCGGTCGGTGAGAACGACCCCCCGGCGCCTGAGGCGCGGACGACGGCGGCCGCGCTCTCGAAACTCGTCGATCAGAAGCGCGACGAGGTCGCGCGGCAGCGCCGCTTCGCCGTCGAGGACGCCTTGAAGTGCGAGCGGGAGCCGGTTCGGGTGCGTGTCCTTGAGCAGGTAGCCCGAGGCTCCGGCGCGCAGCGCGTCGAAGAGGTCGGAGTCGCGACGCGAGACTGTCAGCATCACGATTGCGGACTCAGGCACGCGCCGGGCGATCTCCTCCGCAGCGCGGATGCCGCTGCCGGGCATGCGAACGTCGAGCAGGCAGACGTCCGGCCGCTCGCGCTCCGCCGCCTCCACCGCCGAGGGACCGTCGCCCACCTCGGCGCAGATCTCGAAGCCGCCCCGCTCGAGGACGAGCCGTATGCCCTCGCGGGCCATCGCGTGGTCGTCGGCGATGAGCACGCGCGGCGTCTTGCTCATCGTCCATTCTTCCGCTGCAGGCGCGAGACGCCGCGCCCGTGGACGACGAGCTCCTCCAGGATGTGCGCGAGCACGTAGTCGACCCCTTCGTCCTGTGGGTCGATCGGCGGCGCTATGGCACGGCGCGACTCGTCGAGAGCGCGCTGGGCGGCCGTCGCGAGCGCCTCGACGTCGGCCGCGTGAGGCCGGTGGCCCAGCGACCGCCCCAGCAAGGCGACCAGTGCAAGCTCTTGCGCCAGCCCGTCGTGGAGCTGTGTCGCGAGCCGGTCCCTCTCCTCGGCCGCGGCCTCCTCGGCGAGCCTGCGCCGGTACTTGTCGATCTCGCGCGCGCAGCCGCCGAGCAGCAGCAGGCACGAGCCCAGCCGGAGCGCATCGCCGACGTAGACCCAATCGGTGTAGAGGGAAGGGAACAGCGCGTAGTTGACGCGCGCGAAGGAGGCGAGGAGGGCGCTCGCCGCGAGCCACGTCATCAACTCGTCGCCGGTCCGCTCGCCGCGACGGACGAACCCGACGGCGGCGACCATGAGAAGGACCGCCACTGAGAGCTGCATCAGAAACAGGACCGAGGAGCTCGCAATGTGGATGTGGCTCGAAGGTCGCGCGGCTGGATCGATTCCGAGCGGCAGCCTGCTCTCGAACAGCGACACGAAGACGCCGGCGACCAGATACGCGGCGAGGGCGAGTGCCCAGGTCTTCCTCGCAGTCTCGCGGGGACGCGACAGAGCGTGTCCGGGAGCAAGGGCCGCAAGGCACAAGACACCCGCACCGGCCGCGGTGCCGATGAGCGACATCCAGGCCGAGAACCGCACCGGCCCGCCGCTGAGCAGCGCCCACGGCAGCGCCGAGAAGGCGAAGCTCGCGCAGGCGAGGAGGCCGAGGGCCGTCGTCAGCGCAAGGTCGTCGGAGCGACCCGTGCCCCGGAACCGGGAAAGAGCGAGGTACGCGGCAAGGAGCGTGACCAACGCGGCGGCGGTCTCGATCGTGGCGTGCAGCGTGGCGCTCCTGTAGGCGAAATGAACGGAGGGCAGCACGATGACGAGCGTCGTGAGGCCGCCCGCGAGGCCCCCGGCGAGCACGGTCCAGTAGCGGTTGGACAGCCGCATGACCTCCTTCGTAACACGGCGCGGACGCTTCTACTAGGCGCAAGTTGGGTCATTCTCGGGCGCCGAAGCGCAGATTTTGGCTCAGGCAGGCGGTCTCGGGGCCGGAACGGGCTCCGGCAGGAACGCCTCCTTCAGCGCCCGCAGCACCTTCGCGCGCCTGCCCTCGAGCACTGGGACGAGCCCGCCGAGCTCGAGGCGCGCGAGCTCGACGCGGCCCGACGAGCGCACGGCACGAAAGCCGAAGTCGGTCAGGAAGTCGTGCGGGAAGACCGTGCGGTGGACGAGGAAGCGCTCGCGGTCGGACTCGCCCTCGGGGTAGCGGTACGAGAACGCCTCGAGCGCCGCGGCTCCCCTGTCCTTGGCCTCCCCGATCGCGGTGAGGAAGAGCGACTGCAGCACCCACGGGCTCGAGCGGTCGACGAGGTAGGCGCACGTGACGAGGACGGCGTCGTCGGACGGCGGCCCTGCCGGGAGCTCGGCTGCTCGCGGAAACAGCCGCGCCGCCCCGAACTGCATCGAGCCCAGCGCGCGCCCGTCATCGTCGGAGTAGATCGTCCCCCAGGCGCCGAACTCGGTCTCGGCCTTCTCGATCCAGCGCTGCTTGTCGGGCTCGCGGCCGCCGGTCCGCGACTGCCACCAGACGCAGCTCTGGCAGACCGACGGCGTGTGCTCGAGGGTCGCGCCGGTCAGGCCGGCGAGGCGAACGCTCATCTGCGCGCCGCCCTCTGCCGTCCAGCGTGTCGACCGGTCAATGCAGACGGCCGCACGGGCCAAGCCCGTACGGCCTGACAGAGAGACCGCAAGCGGCGTCTCATGGCCGCCCGACGTCGTCCACGACCACGTCCACCGCGTGCGGCCGCGCTCCGGCCATTCGCTCCAGATAGTCGGCGACGCGCCTCTGGACCTCGGCGCCGACTGTCTCCGCCCGCGCTCCCCAGGCGAGCTCGAGGTGCAGCTCGAGCGAGATGCGCCCGTCCTCGTCGCTGATGCGCACCGCGCCTTGCCTGGGCAGCCTGCCGTTGACCAGCCCGGCGACCCCGTCGACCTCCTGGGCGGCGTCGGCCGCGTAGCTGGCGAGCACGTCCGTCGCGATGCTCGCGTTCCCCTCCATCACCCGGATTGTAGGAACAGCTCCGTCGCTTCAGGCCTGGCGAGGAAGCGGAACGGGACGAAGGTCGTGCCGAGGCCCGCCGAGAGGTGGAGCGTCCCGCCCGGCCGGCGGTACAGGCCCTCGATGTACGTCCAGCGGATGTGCGCGAGCCGCAGGCGGCCTCCCGGCCAGGGCACGCAGATCTGGCCAGCGTGCAGGTGGCCCGCGAGGACGAGGTGGAACGCTCCCGCCGGCAGCCGGTCGATGACGCTCGGAAAGTGGCAGAGCAGGATGCGGAGGTCGGCCTCGAGGTCGGCGAGCCGCTCCGGCCGCGCGAGCTTGCGCCGGTACGAGCGCGGATCGACGCCGGCGATCTGCACGCGCTTCCCGCGCAGCTCGATCGTGCGCGAGTCGTCCGAGAGGAGCGTGGCCGGCTCGACGTCGACCACCTGGGCGGGATGCGAGAACGGGTCGCGCGTGGACGCGAAGTCGTGGTTGCCGAGAACGGCGAAGCAGCGCGGCATCCGCGCCAGCAGCGCGCGCAGCCGCGGCTCGCCGCTCGGCCGTGAGAGCAGGTCGCCGCTGATCAGCGTCAGGTCGGGCTGCCGCTCCTCGACCCAGTCCACCGCTCGCGCGACGGCAGTGCTCCCCGGCGACGGAAACCCGAGATGGAAGTCCGAGAGGTGCGCGATCCGCAGCCCCTCCAGCTCGGGCGGTAGCCCAGGGATCGGACAGGACAGCGTCTCGAGCCGCACCCACCCCGCCTCGAAGTGACCCCACGCGAGCCCGGCCGCCGCGGCGGCGCCCGCGACCCGAGTTACACGCAATCAGACCTCGAGTTTCTGGACGACCGGGTCGACCGAGACGACGTGCCGCTTGAACTTCAGCTCCGACTCCTCGAGCCCGGCCGCGACCCCGATCAGCTGCGAGAGGTGCAGGATCGGCATCCGGAAGTCCCTGCCGGTCGACTTCCGCAGCTTCGACTGCCACGCATCGAGGGAGAGGTGGCAGAGCGGGCACGGCGTCACCATCGCGTCGGCGCCTGCCTCGGTCGCCTGCTCGATCGGCTGGATCAGCTCGCCGAGGGCGACCTCCTCGCGCGCCTGGATGATCGGGAAGCCGCAGCACTTGATCTTCGCGGGGTAGTCGACCGGCTCGCCTCCGCACGCCTCGATGATCGCCTCGAGCGACCACGGGCGGTCGGGGTCCTCGAAGCCGAGGAGCTTCGAAGGCCGCAGGATCTGGCACCCGTAGAACGGCGCCACGCGCAGGCCCTTCAGGCCCTTGTGCGCAACCTCCTTCAGACGATCGAAGCCGTCGCCCTCCGCGATCAGCCAGAGCAGGTGCTTGACCTCGACGGCGCCCTCGTACGGGGGCGCGCCGACGGACTCCAGGTTCATGCTCACGCGCGCGCGTAGGTCGTCGTCGTTCCGCAGCTGCCAGTTCGCCTGCCGCAAGTTCAGCGTGCAGACGTTGCAGATCGTCATCAGCGTGTCGCTGCCGGTCTGCTCCGCGTACGCGAGGATGCGCGCGTTCAGGTGCAGGTAGTAGTCGGGCTCCGCCTCGTGGATGTCTCCGGCGCCGCAGCAGGTGACCGATTCCAGCTCGTCGAGCTCGAGGCCGAGCTTGGGCGCGAGCGCCTGCGTGGAGATGTCGAGCTCCTTCGCCGAGAGCGAGGCGAGGCAGCCCTTGTAATAGGCGACGCGCGTCACGCTTCCGACCCCGCGCTCTTGCCGCCGGCGAGCTCCGGCGCCGCGCGGCTCGCGGCGGCGTGGTCCGAATCGGCCTCGAGAACGTGCTCGATCTGCGCGAGTGCCTTCTCGCCCTGGATGATCCCCGCCGCCCCGTCACGCCCCTGCTCCCGCAGGAGGTCGCGCAGGGCGCGCGCCTCCTTGACGTCCTTGGCGACATGCGGCGGAAACGGCGATGGGACCTTGCCGTGCTTCGCGAGATCGAGCGCGAACCCGATCTCCTTGATCGCAGACACGACGCCCTGCGTCTTCGGGACGAGCTCCGCCTCCCGCAGCCAGCCGGTCGTCTCTGCCGACTTGACGAACCACCTGGCGTGCTTGGCGCCCATGTCGTGGTCGACGTTCAACCGGATCGACTCGGCCCCAAGCTTGGCGATAGCGTCGCGCGGGTCGACGCCCTTCGGGCAGCGCTCGTTGCAGAAGTAGCAGCGGGTGCAGTCCCAGATGCCGTGCTCCTGGTTGTACGCGTTCAGCCGGGCGACCTCGGCGTTGTCGCGCGGGTCGCCGACGAAGCGGAAGCCCTTCGCCAGCGCCGCCGGTCCGAGGAACTCCGGGTCGGACTCCATCGAGTTGCACTCGGAGACGCAGCAGCCGCACATGATGCAGAGCGACTCCTTGTGGATCGCGTTCATCCGCTGCTGCGAGACGATGCGCTCCTTCTCGGCGACCTCGTCGTAGCCCGAGTCGAGCCAGGGCTTCATCGCGCGGATCTTGCTCCAGAACGGCTCCATGTCCACGACGAGGTCCTTGACCACCGGCAGGTTCCCCATCGGCGAGAGCACCGGCACGTGCCCGGCCTCGACGATCGGCTTCATCCGCTCCTTACACGCGAGCACCGCGCGGCCGTCCATGCGCATCCCGCAGGAGCCGCAGATCATCATCCGGCAGCTCTTGCGGTACGCGAGGGTGCCGTCGTGCTTGTCCTTGATCAGGTCGAGCACGTCGAGCAGGCATGCCCATTCCGGCGCGTCGACCTCGTAATCGCGCAGCTCGCGGTCACCCGTCTCGGGGTCGTACCGCCAGATCTTCAGCGCGACATCCAGAGCCTCAACCTCCCTGTTGGAGCCTGTTCATGAGGTCGACAACCGACTGGCTCGGCGGCGGCTTGATCGCCACCGGAGCGCCGAAGTCGTGGAGCTCCATCGTCACCTGGGCGGGCTGCGGCCGCCCCGCGCGCTCGTCGTACGACACGCGGCGAATGTAACCGTTCCCGTCGATCCACACGTCGAGCGGAAGCGTCTTCTGCTTGCTCTGCGAGATCACCCGCCTGAGCGCGGCCCGCTGGCTGCCGGTCGCGCGGGTGGCAGCCTTCTCGAGGTCGACGGTCACGTGGTAGTGGGTCGTCTTCTCTCCCCCGACCGTGTTCGTGCCGACCTTGCGCACGTCGCGGGCTCCCTGGAGGTAGGCGAGCGCGTTGGCCGGGGTCGGGCTCGCGTCGAGCAGGCCGCTGAGGTCGACCCCGCGCTGCTCCGCCAGCTTGACGAGGTCGAGCTTGATCCACTCCTTCCCCTGCGAGAGCACCTGACTGAAGACCGGGGAGCGCATGTAGAAGATGTCGCCGTTGACGATCGTGTCGACCTGGACGTTGCGGTTGTTGGCGGTCACCGTCATGCTCAGCTGGCCGGTCTGTGTCTTGCCCGTGTTGAAGACCCCGCTGCCCTTTCCCTTCAGACCCTGAGCCGCGAGGTCGAAGTCCGCCTCGATGCTCCCCGCGCGGGCCGTCTTGGTCGCCGCGTTCGCGATGTCGTCCCCCGACGCCGACCCCCCGCTGCCGCAGCCCGCGCCGAGCAGCACGAGCGCGGCGAGCACCGCCAGGCGGCGCATCAGTAGGTTCGCTCCATCGGCTGCCACTTGGTGATCGTGACGGGTTTCCAGTTGAGCTTCGGCCCTCCGCCGTCCCAGGTGACGAGCGTGTGGCGCAGGAAGTTCTCGTCGTCGCGCTCGGGGTGGTCCTGCGGCCGCGCATGGGCGCCGCGGCTCTCCTTGCGCTCGATCCCGGCGACGACCATGCACGAGGCGAGCTTGAGCAGGAAGCCGAGCTCGAGGGCCTGGGTCAGATCGTTGTTGAAGACCCGGCCCTTGTCCTCCACGACGACGCGCTCGAACCGCTCGCTCAGCTCGTCGACGATCTCGCCCTGCTTGCGCATCTGGTTCTCGCGCCGGAAGACGCCGAAGTTCTCGTGCATGGTCTCCGCGAGCTCGTTGCGGATCGCCCACGGCCGCTCGCCGTCCTCGCGGTCGAGAAGCTCCCTCAGCTCGCGCTCGGCATCCGTCTCGACGCTCTCCGGCACCTCGACGGTGGTGTGCGCGAACGCCCAGTCAGCCGCGTGCGCGCCGGCCCGCTTGCCGAATGTGATCGTCTCCATCAGCGCGTTGCCGCCCAGGCGGTTCGCGCCGTGCACCGAGACGCAGGCGCACTCGCCGGCGGCGTAGAGCCCCTCGAGCGAGGTCCGGCCCCAGACGTCCGTGTCGACGCCGCCCATGTGGTAGTGCGCGCCGGGCCGGACCGGGATCGGCTCGCGTACCGGGTCGACGCCTGCGAAGACCATCGACAGCTCGCGTGTCCCGTGCAGGCGCTCGAGGATCTTCTCCGCGCCGAGGTGGCGCATGTCGAGCAGCACGTTTCCGTCGACCCCGCGGCCCTCGTCGATCTCGATCTGCTCGGCGCGGGAGATGACGTCGCGCGACGCGAGCTCCATCGCGTTCGGCGCGTAGCGCTTGAGGAACCGCTCCCCCTCGGAGTTCAGCAGGTACGCACCCTCGCCCCGGCAGCCCTCGGTGATCAACACGCCCGTCGGCGCGAGCGTCGTCGGGTGGAACTGCATCATCTCCATGTCCTCGAGCGCGACGCCGAGCTCGAGGGCCTGCGCCATCCCGTCGCCGGTGCACGCGTACGCGTTCGTCGTCCCGGTGTAGAGGCGGCCGGCGCCGCCCGTGGCGAGGATCACGGTCTTGGCGCCGATCGTGGCGAGACCGCCGTCGAGGAGGTTCCACGCGATCACGCCCTGGCAGCGGTCCTCGTGCTCGACGAGCTTCCAGACGAAGAACTCCTCGTAGACCTTGAGGTCGCGCTTCATCACCTGCTCGTAGAGCACATGGACGAGGACATGGCCGGTGATGTCGGCGGCGTAGGCCGTGCGCGGCTCACCGGCGGCGCCGAACGGGCGCTGTGCGATGCGGCCGTCATCGGTGCGCGAGAAGACCGCGCCCCAGTGCTCGAGCTGGTAGACGTCGTCCGGGGCCTCGGTGCAGAGGATCTCGATCGCGTCCTGGTCGCCCAGGTAGTCCGAGCCCTTGACGGTGTCGAAGGAGTGCTTCTCGGGATCGTCCTCGGACGCGTTCCCGAGCGCCGCGTTGATCCCGCCCTCGGCCGCGCCGGAGTGGCTGCGGGTGGGATGGATCTTCGAGATCAGCGCGACGTCGGCGCCTGCGTCATGCGCCTCGATGGCCGCGCGCATCCCCGCACAGCCCGCCCCGACGACGAGGACGTCGTGCTTTGCCTCCACGTCTCGGAAGGTATCGGATCACGCCTTGAAGCCGCGTCGCGTCCTTCACGAGAACTACATGAAGCCCAGTTATCGTGCTGTGGAGGAGGGGCGTGCTTCGAATCGATCGTCATCTGCTCGGTCCGCGGGTCTACGTCCTGGGCGCGCGCGTTCACGAGTGGCACCTCGGCGTCGCGCTGCTGCTCGGAATCGCCGTGGGCGGGATCTTCGGCCGCGTGGACGACAACGTCGCCACGGGCGCGGCGATCCTCGCCGGCATCTGGCTTGTGGCGAAGGACTGGCGCGACCTCTTCCCGGCACTTCGCGACACGTCCGCCTGGAGGCTCGGCCTGCACGTTCGCGTGCACCCACTTCGGGCCGTCCGCCGGGCCGACCCCCTGCCGAAGCTCGCGGCCGTCACGGCCGGGCTCGCCGGTCTCGTGAACCTCGCCGCCGCCGTCACGCCGAACATCGCCTGGCGGAATCACCTCCTCCTCCAGGTCGAGCCCTTCGAGGCCCTGAAGCTGTCGCACGCGGCGGCGATTCCGATCTCGATGCTGCTGCTCGTGACGGCCCCGTACCTGTGGGGCCGCCGACGGAACGCGCTGCGGCTTGGGCTCGTCCTCCTGCTCGGGCTCGCCGTGCTCGACCTCCTGAAGGGCCTCGACGTCGAAGCGGCCGCGGGGAGCACCGCCGCGGCGGTCGTGCTCTGGCTCGGCCGCGGCTCGTTCTGCGTCCGGCACGACCCCGACACGCTCCGCGCGGCCCTGCGCCACGTGCCCATGCTCGCCGGCGCGAGCCTCCTGCTGTGCGGGCTCGCCGTCTGGATCGCCGCGCCCGAGAGCGCCGGCCTCGGCACGATCGTGCGCGAAACCGGGGACGCGCTTCTCTGGCAGGCCGGGCCGCTCGACTTCCCCGACGAGCTCGCCCACCTCGACGAGGCGATCGGCGTCGCGGGGCTGTTGACCCTCGTCTGGTGCGCGTACCTGCTGTTCCGCCCGCTCACGGTCCCGCGGGCCTTCCCCGGAATCGAGGTCCGGCACGCGGCGAGGGAGCTCGTGCGCCGCCACGGCGACGACACGCTCGCCTACTTCAAGCTCCGCCGCGACGAGCACTACCTCTTCAGCCCCGACCGGCGAGCCTTTCTCGGCTACCGCGTCGAGGCCGCTGTCCTGCTCGTGTCGGGAGATCCGGTCGGCCCGCAGGCCGCAATCCCGCCGCTCCTTCGCGAGCTGAGCCTCTTCGCCGAGGCGCGCGGCCTGCGCCTGGCGGCTCTCGGGGTGGGCGAGCGGATGCGGCCCCTTTGGGAGCAGCTCGGGCTCCGCGCGCTGTACCTCGGCGACGAGGCGGTCGTCGACATCGGGTCGTTCTCGCTCGAGGGACGGGCGATTCGCAAGGTGCGGCAGTCGGTGACGCGACTGGAGAAGCAGGGCTACGCGGCGGAGCTGCGTCAGCTCGCCCAGCTCTCCGACACGGAGCTGGCCGAGCTCGAGGCGGTGAGCCGGTGCTGGCGCGGCCGCCAGGGGGAGCGCGGATTCGCCATGTCGCTCGACGAGCTCCGGAAGGAGGACCACGGCGACAGCCTCGTCGTGCTCGGACGGGACGCGTCCGGCCGCATCCGCGGGTTCCTGCACTTCGCGCCGAGCTACGGGCGCGCGGCCGTCTCGCTATCGCTCATGCGCCGTGAGCGCGACACGCCGAACGGCCTGACGGAGTTCCTCGTCGCGCGTGGCCTCGAGCTTCTCCGCGAGCGCGGCGTGCGGGAAGCCTCGCTCAACTTCGCCGCCTTTGCGCGCTTCATCCACGCTCCGCGCGGGTTGCTCGAGCGCGCCGCCGGACGTGTGCTGCTGATCGCCGATTCGTTCTTCCAGATCGAGCGGCTGCACCGCTTCAACGCGAAGTTCTTCCCGCGCTGGGAGCCGCGCTACCTCATGTACGAGCGCGCTCTGGGCCTTCCGCGCGTCGGGCTGGCGACGATGTGGGCGGAGGGTCAGCTTCCAAAGCCGGCTCTGCGTCGACGATAGCCCCCACGACCTCGCCGACCTCGAAGGCGATCCAGAAGCAGAGCGCGGCCAGCGGAAGCTCTCCGGCGAGGGCGAACGCGACAGCCCAGTCGAAGTCGCTCCCGGGCTTCGCGGTGACGAGATCGAACCAGGCGTCGCAGAGCAGGGCCGTTCCCGCGATCGACGCGAACGCCGTCACGAAGACCGAGCGTCTGAGCAGCGCTACGGCCGTGGCCACGAGCGCGGCCGCCTCGAAGAGGTCGAACCCGGCCCAGGCGACCTGCCAGTGGTGCGTCACGTGCTCGGAGGGCAGCGTCGCGCTCAGGTAGGCGGTCCAGGGAAAGAGCCCGAGCGCGACCGCGCCGAGGATCAGCATCAGCCAGAGACGGGAGCGGCGGAGCCGCTCGAGGTCGCGGGTGGCCCGCGGCGGCAGGGAGCTCGCGTGCATCGAGCCATTGTGCAGCAGGGCTTCGCTCCACCGAGCCTCGGTATGCTCCCCCGCGTGGCGAGGATGCTGTTTCGGCTGCCCGACGCGGCCAACGTCGTCGACAACCCCGACCCGGAAGAGCTCAATGAGCTCGCCGCGCGCATGCCGAATGCGCGGCCGACGCGCTACGGCAACCTGAACGTCCAGACCGAGGTCGTGAGCCGCTCCAAGGGCTCGACCTTCATCGTCACCGACGAGCCCGACGGCCAGAACCAGGCGATCAGCCGCGAGGAGGGCGAGCGCTGGGCCGAGCGGCAGGACGAATACATCGCCGAGCAGGACATGGTCGTGATCGACGGCTACATCGGCAACGATCCCGACTTCCGCACCGCGGCGCGGCTGTACATCGAGGCCGCGAACGCGAACATCGCCGGAATGCAGCAGCAGCTCTACTTCTCGCCGGACTTTGGCGAAGAGGTCGACCCCGAGGTGACCGTGATCTACACGCCGAACCTCGAGGCCGAGGACTACCCCGACAACCGCCTGATCGCGGTCGACCTCGAGCAGGGCGTGACCCGTGTGCTCAACTCGGACTACTTCGGCGAGTCGAAGAAGGGCGGCCTGCGGATGTGGAACAAGCTCGTCTACGACCGCGGCGGGATTCCTCTCCACGCGGGCTGCAAGATCATCCCGACCGAGCGAGGCAAGCGCGTCGGCCTGATCGTCGGCCTCTCGGGAACGGGCAAGACGACGACGACGTTCACACGCCAGAACGGGTCGCTGCCGGTGCAGGACGACTTCGTCGCCTGGATGCCGAACGGCCGCGTCTACGCGACCGAGAACGGCTGCTTCGCGAAGACCTTCGGCCTCAACCCCGAGGACGAGCCGACGATCTACGGGGCGGTCACCCAGCCGCGCTCGTACCTCGAGAACGTCTCGCAGCACGGCGACGAGCCGGACTTCTACGACACGAACTACACCTCGAACGGCCGCGCGACCTTCCCGTTCGACGTGATCGAGGCCGCCTCGGCCGATGAGATCGAGCAGGCGCACTTCCTGCTGATCCTCAACAAGAACGAGAACATCGTCCCTGCCGTCGCCAAGCTCGAGGGGCCGCAGGCAGCGGCCTTCTTCATGCTCGGCGAGACCACCGGCACCAGCGCCGGCGGCGCTGACGAGGCTGGCAAGTTCCTGCGCGTGCCCGGGACGAACCCCTTCTTCCCGATGCCGCACGACCTCCAGGGCAACCGCTTCCTGGAGCTTCTGGCCCAGCAGCCACTCGAGGTCTACGTGATGAACACCGGTCGCGTCGGCGGTCCGGAAGCCGACGAGCGCTCGCGGAAGGTGCGGATCAAGCACTCCTCCGCGATCGTGAAGGGAATCGCGGAGGTGACCATCGAGTGGGAGCGCGACCCGGACTTCGGCTACCTCGTCGCGTCGGCGGTGCCCGGGATCGACGAGCGCGACGTCCTGCAGCCGCGGCGGCTCTACGAGGAGCAGGGCCGAGGCGACGAGTACCGCGCTCTGGTCCAGCGCTTCAAGGCCGAGCGAGCCGAGTTCCTGCGCGGCTTCCCGAGCCTGAGCGACGAGATCGTCGCCGCGGTCTCCTAGCGGACTCTCACCCGCGACGGCGAATTCGTCGGCGTGCAGTCCGAGGTCGAGCGGTTTCTGGAGAGCCCCGCGCTCTCCGATTCGACTCGCCGCGCCTACCGGGTCGACGTCGAGGAGTTCTGCGACTGGCTGAGGCGGCGCGGGACCCTGCTCGAGGACGTGGACGTGCGCGTGCTCGCCGACTACGCCGCTGAGCTCGGCCGTGCGCGGCCGCGGAAGCTTGCCCCAGCGACGATCGGCCGCAAGCTCGCGGCCGTCCGTGCGTTCCTGCGGCACGCGCTCGGGTCAGATCGCGTTCCGGACGCCTCGCTCGCGCCGCGCCGACCACGGCGGCTCCCCGACGCGCCGCGCCCGCACGAGGTCGACGGCGAGCTGGAGGCGCTCCACGGAGAGGGGCCGCTGGGCGTGCGGAACCGGGCTCTGGTGGAGCTCGTCTACTCGGCCGGCCTGCGCTCCCAGGAGGCGGTCGACCTCGACCTCGCCGACGTCGACTTCGAGCAGGAGCTCGTGCGTGTCCGCGGCAAGGGCGGCAAGGAGCGGGTCGTCCCGCTCGGCGAGGAAGCGTCGCTTCAGCTCGCCGTCTACCTACGCGACGCGCGACCACGGCTCGCGCGCGGGGCCGAGAACGCTCTCTTCCTCTCGGCGCGGGGCCGCCGTCTCGACACGAGCACGCTGCGCCGGCTGCTTCCCCATCCCCACCGTCTGCGCCACGCATTCGCGACGCACCTGCTCGAGGGCGGCGCCGACCTGCGCACGATCCAGGAGCTGCTCGGGCACAGCTCGCTGTCGACGACGCAGATGTACAGCCACGTTGACGCGCGGCGGCTGCGCAAGGTTTACGACAAGGCCCATCCGCGCTCTTGAGCACTTCGGCGCATCTGCGGTACAGCGCGTCTAGCAGCGCCCGCCGATGCGGTGAGCCCAGCGCCTTCCACGAATTCAGCGCGTTCGGCCCGATCTCGGACGAGATGGCCGAGGGAATCGAGGACCACGCGCATCGCTCGGGACCTTCGAAGAGCAGCTCCACGCATGGATCGAGAGCGGCGAGGGGATCCCACCGCCGGAGCTCTAGGCGACGTGAAGTCGTAGTGAGCGCGCGTGACGTCCTAGTGGATCACGCGTGAGAAGCGGGTGCCCACCACTCCCGCCCTCCGACAGGCTACGAAGGAAACCGTCACGTATCCGTGTCGAATCTGTGCCGGGACCGTGACGATCCGTGTCAAGGCCCGCGTCAAGGCGTCGATGCACTCGCGTGCATCCGCGCCTGCTCGTCGAGCGACGCCTCCGCCGCCCGGATGTGGCCGAGCGCGGCCCACGCGTGGGCGGCGGCGCGAGGAACCTCTCGGGCACCGAAGTGCTTAGCGGAGGTTCGGCAGTGCTTCGCGGCCTGCTCGAGCTCCTCCGCAGCCGCCTCGTAGAGAGCCACCGAACGGTTGAGGCGTTCTTCCGCCAAGGGCGCGGAGTGTGCCAGATGCCGTCCCGGCAGGCGTCGGCGCCCCGAGCGCGAAGGGAGAACGTCCGATGTCGACGCAGCGGCCCGACCAGGCTGCCCCCGATCCCGAGGTCGAGGGCTTCCTCGCGCTGCTCTCGGCGCGGCGCGCGCCGAAGACCGTGGAGGCGTACCGCCGCGACCTACGCGCGCTCGGCGACTGGCTAGGCGGCCCTCCCTCGCGGGCGACGCAGGACGATCTCGAGCGCTGGCTCGCGGAGCTCCGCGCGGCCGGGCTCTCTCCGGCCACGATCGCGCGCCGCGTGGCGGCCGTCAGGTCGTTCTTCAAGCACCTCGTCCTGCTCGGCGCGCGCACCGACAGCCCGGCAGCCGCGCTCGAGCTGCCCAGGCGGCGGCGCAAGCTTCCCCGAACCCTCTCCCCTGCCGAGGCGCAGCGCCTGATCGAGGCCGCCGCCGGCTCGACGCCCCGCGCAATGCGCGACCGGGCGCTCGTCGAGCTGCTCTACGGAGCGGGCCTACGCGTCAGCGAGGCGGTGGGCCTCGAGCGGAGCGGTGTCGATCTCGAGCGGCGACTCGTCCGCTGCACCGGCAAGGGCGGGAAGGAGCGTGTCGTTCCGGTTGGTCGGCACGCGGTGGAGGCGCTCAGGCGCTACCTCGCCCACGGTAGGCCGTACCTGGACAAGCGCCACCGGCCCGAGCTGTTCCTCAACGCCCAGGGCGGCGGCCTCACCCGCGCGGGCGCGTTCCTGATCCTCCGCCGCCTCGCGGGCCGTGCAGGGCTCGAGCCCGGGCGCGTCCATCCGCACCTCTTGCGCCACTCGTTCGCCACGCACCTGCTGGAAGGAGGAGCCGACCTGAGGAGCGTGCAGGAGATGCTCGGCCACGCGGACCTCGGGACGACCGAGCTCTACACCCACGTCTCGGATCGACGGCGGCGCGACGTCTACTTCCGCAGCCACCCGCACGGCCGCCGCAGGCACGTTTCGGGCTCGTGACGAACAGGAATCATCGCTGGGCGATGACCCCCGATCCCCACCTCGCCATCCTGGTCCTCTCCACCGCGGGCGTCGGCATCTTGATGTCGCTCGCGGGCCTCCAGAAGAGCGCGCTCGAGTGGAAGCGACGCCGCCGGATCTGCCCCTCGTGCGGTCACGTCGTCCGCGGCCGCGCCTGCCGCTGCACGTAGCCGTAGCTAGCGAGTCTTGGCGCGCTTGTCGAGCCCGGCGGCGACCTTCGCGGCCGTCTGCCGCACATCGCGCGAGAGCCCTTCTTCCTCGGCGATCCCTTGCAGGAGGACGATCGTGTCGCGCTGGGGCGAGCCGTTTCTCAGCGCCAGGATCGCGAGCCGCCGAACTGCCTCGTTGCCGTCGGCGTTCGCGAGATTGTGCAGGAGCGGCCGCACCGAGTTGACCGTGCGCGGGTGATCGCGCGAGAGCAGCTCCAGGGACAGCAAGGCTGAGCCGCGGCACGCAGGGCTCGCGTCTTCGAGCCCGCGCCGGAGGAGCTCCTCCTTCTGGCGGAAGCGGAACTGCCCCACGGCCCGGTAGGCCGCCGCACGCTCGCGGTAGTCGTCGGAGCGCGCGGCCGCCTCGAGCTCGTCCGCCCAGGCGGCCCGGAGCTTTGCGAGATCGCGCTCGTTGCCGCTCTCCGCAAGCGCGTTCGCCTCGACGGCGGCCTCGGCGAGGCTCACACCGAGGCGAGAGATCGCTCGGCGGGACCGATGTAGCGAGCCGAGGGCCGGAAGAGCCGGCCCGTCCGCTTCTGCTCGAGAATGTGCGCGGACCAGCCGGCCACTCTCGAGCAAGCGAACATCGCCGGGGCGAGCGGAGGCGGGATCTCGGCCACGTCGAGCACGATCGCCGAGTAGTACTCGACGTTCGTGGCGAGAACGCGGTCCGGGTACTTCTCGTGGAGCGCCTGCAGAGCGACCTCCTCGAGCTCCTCGGCGACTTCGACCTGAGTTGAACCGAGCTCCTTCGCCGTCCGCTTGAGAATTCGCGAGCGCGGGTCCTCGGCGCGGTAGATGCGGTGCCCGAAGCCCATGATCCGCTTGCCGGACGCGAGCGTCTCGCGGACCCAGCGCTCGGGGTCGCCCATGCGAGTGACCTCTTCCAGCATCGGCTTCACGTAGGCCGGAGCGCCGCCGTGCAACGGCCCGGAAAGGGCGCCGACGGCCGACGAGAGCGCAGCACCGCAGTCGGCTCCGGTCGAGGCGACGACCCGCGCGGTGAAGGTCGAGGCGTTGAGGCCGTGCTCGGCCGTGCAGATCCAGTACGTGTCGATCGCCTTGACGTGGCGCGGGTCGGCCTCTCCCCGCCAGCGGAGGAGGAACTTCTCGGCCGCTGTGTCGCCGCGGGCGACCACCTCGTCGGAGGCCGGCTCACGACCGTCGGCCTTCGCCGCCGAGCGTGCCACGATCCCCATCATCTGCGCTGAGAGCCGGCCCAGGTCCTCGCGGGCCTGCTCGTCGGAGATCTCGTTCAGCTTGCCGAGCTTCCACTCGCCGGCGAGCCGCGCGGTCTCCGCCTGCAGGTCGGCGGGCGCATTTCCGGTCAGCGCCCCCGGCTCGTACGGATCAGGCGCGGGCATCTTGGAATCGAGGTCGTCGTCGACCAGGAGCCCCCACACGGCCTCGTACGGATAGTGGCCCACGAGCTCCTCGATGTCGATGCCGCGGTAGCGGAGCGACCCGCCTTCACGGTCGGGCTCTGCGATCTCGGTCTCGACGGCGACGACGCCTTCGAGACCAGGCTTGAACTCGTTCACGGCCGAAAATCTACAGTGAGCCGCTAGAGTCCCGCGCCGTGGCCCATGAGGTGACACTGATCCCGGGCGACGGCACGGGGCCGGAGCTGGCCGACGCGACACGCCGCGTCCTGGAGGCCACCGGTGTCGGCTTCGAGTGGGACGTGCAGGAAGCCGGCGCGGACGTGATGGGCTCGTACGGCGGGAATCCACTGCCCGGCCACGTCCTCGACTCGATCAAGCGCACGGGCGTCGCGCTGAAGGGGCCGATCACGACACCGGTCGGAGGCGGCTTCCGGTCCGTCAACGTGACTCTGCGCAAGACGCTCGACCTCTATGGGCAGGTGCGCCCTTGCAAGAGTTACGAGGGCGTCCGCTCCCGGTACGAGAACGTCGACCTGATCATCGTGCGCGAGGCGACAGAGGATCTCTACGCGGGGATCGAGTACGAGGAGGGCACGGCGCACGCGCTGGAGCTGGCCGAATGGATCGCGGCTCGTGGCGGCTCGGTACCACCCGAGTCGGGGATCTCCGTGAAGCCGCTCTCCGTCGGCGGGAGCCGCCGTATCGTCGAGTTCGCCTTCGACTACGCGCGGCGCAACGGAAGGCGCAAGGTCACGGCCGTGCACAAGGCCAACATCATGAAATTCTCGGACGGGCTCTTCCTGCGCGTCGCTCGTGAGGTGGCCCACGAGAACCCCGACATCGAGTTCGAGGATCGGATCGTGGACAACCTCTGCATGCAGCTCGTCCAGCGCCCGGAGGAGTACGACGTGCTCGTGCTCCCGAACCTCTACGGCGACATCGTCTCGGACCTCGCCGCCGGGCTGGTCGGCGGTCTCGGCCTCGCGCCCGGCGCGAACTTCGGCACGCACGCGGCGGTGTTCGAGCCGACGCACGGCTCCGCCCCGAAGTACGCGGGCCAGAACAAGGTCAACCCGATGGCGATGATGCTCTCCGGAGTGCTCATGCTCAGGCACCTCGAGGAACGCGAGGCAGCCGACCGGCTCGAGAGCGCGATCGCGGAGGTGATCCGCGCCGGCGAGCGCGTCACCTACGACATGAAGCCGACGCGCGACGACCCGACCGCTGTCGGCACGAGCGACGTCGCAGACGCGATCATCGACGCCCTCGGCACGAGGGTCTCGTGAGCGAGCGGCGCAAGGTCACGGTGGTAGGAGCCGGCAACGTGGGAGCCACTTGCGCGCAGGTGCTCGCGGCGCGCGACTACGCGGACGTCGTCCTCGTGGACATCAAGGAGAATCTGCCTCAGGGGAAGGCGCTCGACATCAACCAGATGGGTGCCGTCCTCGGATACGAGCCGTACGTCGTCGGCTCGAACGGCCACGAAGAGGCCGCCGGATCCGACGTCGTCGTCGTGACGGCCGGGCTGCCCCGTTCGCCCGGAATGAGCCGAGACGACCTCGTCACCACGAACGAGAAGATCGTCGGCTCGGTCACCGAGCAGGTGGTCGACGGATCGCCCGAGGCGGTGCTGATCGTCGTCTCGAACCCGCTGGACGCGATGTGTCACGTCGCCAAGAACGTCTCGGGCTGGCCGAAGGAGCGCGTGTTCGGCATGGCGGGCATCCTCGACACGGCGCGCTTCTCGACCTTCATCGCCTGGGAGACGGGCTCGTCCGTGAAGGACGTGACGGCGATGGTGCTCGGCGGCCACGGCGACCAGATGGTGCCGGTCGTCTCGGCGACGACCGTAGGCGGAATCCCGCTGCCGCGGCTGGTTTCGGAGGAGCGGATCAAGGCGATGGTGGAGCGGACCGCAAAGGGCGGCGGAGAGATCGTCGAGCTGCTCGGGACGTCGGCCTGGTATGCGCCCGGCGCCGCAGCCGCGCAGATGGTCGACGCGGTAATGCTGGACGAGCACCGCGTGCTGCCGTGCACGGCGTACCTCGAGGGCGAGTACGGCATCGAGGGGCTCTTCATGGGCGTGCCGGTCAAGCTCGGCGCGGGCGGGATCGAGGAGATCGTCGAGCTCGAGCTGAGCAAGGACGAGCGCGAGGCCCTGAACGCGTCGGCGGAAGCGGTTCGGGAGGTCGTCGGCGTGCTCGGGACCGCCGCGTAGCCGCGACGGTGACGTCTGCGGGGGAGAGCGCGGCTGTGGAAAAACCGGCTCGGAAACGCTGCAGTCCGGTCACAGACACGGCACGACTCGGTGGGTACGCTCACAGCGGGTGGCGGGTGGAACCCTCACTCCCCACCCAGGGGTGGGGACGCGCGCGCGTGAACCTAATACGGTCGCCGGACGCGAGGCGACCGGGGGAGGCGGCGTGGAGCTCGGGCTGAGCGGGCGGACGGCGATCGTCTGCGGAGCGTCCGCGGGGATGGGCCTCGCGATCGCCGAGGCACTTGCGGCCGAGCGTGCGAACGTCGCCATGTTCGCGAGGCGTCGCGAGCTCCTCCAGCGTGAGGCCGAGCGCATCGGCGCCTTGGCCGTCCGCGGCGACGTCACGAACCCGGCCGACCTGAAGCGCCTCGTCGACCGCACCCTCCAGGCCTTCGGCGCCATCGACATCCTCGTCAACAACAGTGGCGGCCCGCCGCGCACACCGGCCCTTGGCCTTACCGACGAGCAGATCGAGAGCGCGTTTGAACTGCTCCTCCTCTCGGCCGTCCGGCTCACGCATCTCTGCCTCCCGCAGCTCGCGCGCAGCGGGCGAGGCCGTGTCATCAACATCGAGTCGAGCTCCGTTCGCGAGCCGCTCGACAACCTGGCACTCTCGAACGCCGTGCGCCCAGGCGTCGTCGGCTGGGCGAAGACCCTGGCCAGGGAGATCGGCCCGAAGCGGGTCACCGTGAACACGATCGCACCCGGCAAGATCGAGACCGAGCGGCTCGCCGAGGCCTTCAAGGGCAAGCCGCGAGCCGAAGATCTCGAGGCGATCCCGCTCCGCCGCTTCGGCCGGCCGGCCGAGGTCGCCCAGGTCGTCTGCTTCCTCGCCTCCGACGCGGCGAGCTACGTGACGGGAACCGTGATCCCGGTCGACGGCGGACTGACGCGCAGCCTCCTCTGAGCCGCATATCCTCGGACTGATGCGGTGGCTCTCGCCGGCACGGATCGCTGTAGCCGGCCTCATCCTTCTCGCCGCCGCGGCGCTCGTCCTCTGGCTGGCGCCCGCCAGCGGCTACGACATCCGGCTCGTCGACCCGGCTCATCCCGCCGACCCGCTCGTCACCGTGCCCGGCGAGAAGCCGTCGCACAAGCCGGGGCCGATCTACTTCGTCGACGTGCGCGAGCGCCAGGCGCGGCTGCTCGAGAGGCTGCTGCCGTTCACCCGCGCGGACGGCTCCTCGCTCGTGCCCGCGCCGCCGGTCAGCTCGGGGGTCGAGCAGCAGATCGGCCAGCAGGACATGAGCCTGTCGCAGAAGGTCGCCGCCATCGTCGCGCTCGACCACCTCGGCTACAAGGTGCGCACACGGAGCGGCGGCGTCACGGTCATCCTCGTGGACAAGGATGCCCCCGCCGCGAGCGTGCTCCGCACCGGAGACGTGATCGTGGCCGCGGACGGGCGGAAGGTGACCTCAGTGCTTGGCCTGCGCGCCATCCTCGCGAAGCACCGGCCCGGCGATCGCGTGCGCATCGCCTACCGGCGCGGGAACCGCCGCGACGAGGCGACGATCCGGACCGTCGCCGACCCGCAAGACCCGAAGCGGGCGCTCGTCGGCGTCTCTGCGCGAGATGACCTCCAGGTGAAGCTTCCGGTCCAGATCAAGATCAACGCAGGAGGGGTCGGCGGCCCGTCCGCGGGCCTCGCCTTCGCGCTCGACATCCTGCAGGAGCTCGGCAGGAACATCTCGCGCGGCCACAAGGTCGCGGCGACGGGCGAGCTCGCCCCGGACGGCACGGTAGGCCCGATCGGCGGTGTCAAGCAAAAGACGCTCGGCGTGCGCGCGGCGGGTGTGGACGTCTTCCTCGTCCCGGCCGGGGACAATGCCCGGGAGGCCCGACGCTACGCCGACGGCGTGCGCATCATTCCTGTGAAGAACTTTCAACAGGCGTTGCGGTCACTGGCAACATTGCCTCCGAAAGGCTGATGAACAGCGACTCCCGACGGATTCAAAACCGCCGGAAATTGCACTGTTTTCACGATGGACAAGTCTTGAATCGCCGGTCCCGATCCCTATCATCCGGCGGTGTTCGGGGCAGGCGACTAAGAGGAGCAAACTGAGGCATGGGCAAACGGACTCAACCAACGTGCGGCGACTGCTATTTCCATCGAGCGGGTCTCTGCGCGCTGAGTCTCGAGGCGCCCTGTCCGACCTTCCGGCTCGATAGCCGGGGCGCGCTCGTTCCGCCGCGGCAGCCGCGGCTCGTGCCGAAGCCGCTCGCGCAGCTCGCCGGCCAGCCGGCCGCTTAGACCGGCGCGGAGGTGGACGCGACCAGGTTCGCCAGCCGGCGCACGCCCTCGTCGATCTCGGCCGGCGAGACGAAGCTGAACGCAAGGCGCGCGGACGACGGAGGGCCGCCGAAGTCTGCACCGGGCACGAACGTGACGCCCGCCTCGGCGGCTGGGCCGAGCAGCTCGGCGGCGTCCACGCTCTCCGGCAGGTGGAGCCACAGGAAGTAGCCGCCCTCGGGCCGGGTCCAACGCGCTCGCCCGGAGAGCTCCCGCTCGAGGGCCTCGAGCATGGCGTCGCGCCGAGCTCGGAGAAGCCCGCGAACCCGTTCGAGGTTCGGCTCGAAGAGCCCGCGCCGCAGGAACTCGTACACCGTCGCCTGGGCGAGCAGCACCGGCGTGATGTACGTGGACGCGACGAGCTCCTCGAGCTCGCGGGAGAGCGCCGGAGGGACGATCGCGTAACCGACCCTGAGTCCCGGCGCGATCGTCTTCGAGAACGATGAGCTGTACATCACGCCCTCGCCACCGGTGAGCTCGAACACGGACGAGAGCGGCTCGCCCTCGAAGCGGACGAGGCTGTACGGGTCGTCCTCGAGAACCTGCAACCCACGGCCCTCGACGATTTCGGTCAGGCGCCCTCGCCGATCCTCGCTCAGCGTCGTGCCGGTCGGATTCTGGAAGGTCGGGATCGTGTACAGAAACGCGACAGGCGGCCCTTGGAGCGCACGCTCCACCTCGTCCACGTCGAGCCCGTGGGCGTCGATGGCAACCTCCCCGACCTCGATCGCGGCCGAGGCGAGGATCTTCCGCGGCCGGTCGTAGGTCGGCCGCTCGACGAGCACGCGACCCTCTTCGCCGAGCGCCTCGAGGACGAAGTGGAACGCCTG
>JBKPAM010000173.1:0-21076 GCA_046726435.1 Actinomycetota bacterium | reverse complement strand
CGGAGTCTTCGTCAAGGAGATCGAGGAAGCACTCCTGGCGGGGCGGATCGACGTGGCCGTGCACTCCGCCAAGGACATGACCTCGTCGGACACGGAGGGGCTCGCGGTGGGCGCCTATCTCGAGCGGGAGGATCCGCGCGATGCGCTGTGCGGGGCGTCGGAGCTACGACCGGGAATGCGTGTCGGGACGGCGTCGGTGCGGCGACGAGCGCAGCTGCTGGCGCTCGAGCCGTCACTCTCGATCGAGCCCTTGCGGGGGAACATCGACACGCGGCTGCGCAAGCGCGATGAGCGCGGGCTCGACGCGGTGGTGCTCGCTACGTGCGGGCTCGACCGGCTCGGGCTCGGGGACGAGATAGGAAGACGGTTCCCGCCCGAGGAGGTGCTGCCGGAGGCCGGGCAGGGCGCCCTGGCGCTGCAAGTTCGGGCCGGGGAGGAGGAGCGGGTGGCCGCGGCGGACGATCCCGAGACGCGCCGCCGGGTCGAGGCCGAGCGCGCGGTCGTGTTCGCGATCGGCGGAGGCTGTCTCGCGCCGGTAGCGGCGCACCACGACGGGAGCACGCTGACGGCGCTGGTCGCCACCGAGGACGGGAGCAGGGTCGAGCGCCGTCAGGGCGAGGATCCGGCGGAGCTCGCGTCGGAGCTCGCGCCGTTCGTCGAGAATTGACACACCCGGCACACCTCCGTCACACACACGTGCGCCCGCCGCAGCTACCGTGATTTTCCCCCGGGTGGGAGGGGGTTAGGGATGGGTCCCGCCTCGAAGCGCCTGCGCGTGATCGTGACTCGCGCGCGCGAGCAGATCGAACCGCTCGCGAGGCGGATCGTGGAGCTCGGGCACGACGTCGTCCGCTGCCCGCTGATCGAGCTCGAGCCGATCGGCCCGGACCGCATCGAGGTCGGCGGCTACGACTGGGTAGTGGTCACGAGCCCCTTCGGCGCGCGCGAGCTCCTGCGGCGCGTGCATGGTCGGCTCCCGCCGGTCGCGGCGATCGGCCCGGGCACCGCCGCCGCGCTCAAAGAAGCCGGAGCAACCGCGGAGTTCGTGCCGCGCGTGTCCACCCAGGAAGGCCTGATCGCGGAGCTTCCGCGCCCGCCCGGCCGACTCCTCTTCGCGGGAGCCGAGCGCGCAAGACGGCTGCTGGTCGACGAGCTCGGCGCCGACTTCGTCCCGCTCTACCGCACCCACGAGCTGCGCCCCGATCCTCCGCCCGAGGGCGACCTCGTCGTGCTCGCCTCCGCCTCCGCCGCCCAGGCCTTCGCGGCGCTCGGGCTCGACCTCCCGGCCGTGTCCATCGGCCCCGAGACCACCCGCGCTGCAGAGGCGGCGGGTGTCCGTGTCGTCGGCGAGGCCGAGGCGCACGACCTCGACGGCCTCGTCGCAGCCGTCGAGCGCGTGGCCTCCCCGTCGCCGAACTCGTAGGCTGCCACCCCGTGGTCATCACATTCCTCTCCGACTTCGGCCTCCAGGACGATTTCGTGGGCACGTGCCACGGCGTCATGAAGCGCATCGCTCCCGAGTCGGAAATCATCGATATCACGCACGGGATCCCCCCGCAGCAGGTGCTTCAGGGCGCACTCGTGCTCTGCAACACGCTCGGGTACATGCCCGTGGGCGTACACCTGGCGGTCGTCGATCCCGGGGTCGGCAGCCATCGCCGGCCTCTCGCGCTGCGCACGGACGAGGGGCGGCTCCTCGTCGGCCCCGACAACGGGCTCCTGCTGCCGGCCGCCGACACCTTGGGCGGTGTGGTGGAGGCGCACGAGCTGGCCAACCCCGAGTACGCGCTCGCGAGCGTTTCGCGGACGTTCCACGGCCGCGATCTCTTCTCACCGGCTGCCGCGCACCTTTCCCTCGGCGTCTCGCTAGCCGAGCTCGGCCCGCCGATCGATCCGCAGGCCCTCGTCCGTCTCGACGTTCCCGCGCCGGAGGTCGGCCAGAACCGGATCCGCGCGGTCGTGCTCTACGTCGACCACTTCGGGAACATCCAGCTCAACCTGAAGCGTGAGCACCTCGAGCAGGCGGGGGTCGAGCCGGGAGTGACCGTCGAGCTCGAGCTCGCGCTCGACCGCTACTACGCGACCGCTGCACGGACGTTCGCGGACGCACGGCCCGGCGACATCATCCTGTACGAGGACTCCTACGGGAACATCGCGATCGCGATCAACGGCGGCAGCGCCGCCGCGCTCTTCGACGCAGGCGCCAGCCAGGAAGTCCGGATCCACCTGCGCACGCCGTGAACCTCGGCGACCTCGACGAGCGGTTCGGCCGGCAGTTCGCGCGCCTGACCACGAACGCCGTTGTCGCCAGGCCCAAAGCCTGGAGGGCCTTCAGATGGCTCATGCGGGCCCAGTTCGACCGGCTGGCGCCGGTCTGGGAGGGGATGAGGCGCCCGGACTCCTTGGCGCCGCTCGAGCTCGCGCTCGAAGCCGTGCGGAAGCCGCCGCGGAACGTTCTCGATCTCGGCACCGGCACCGGAGCGGCGGCGCTCGTGACGGCACGGCGCTTTCCGGAAGCGCGGGTGGTCGGAGTCGACGTGGCCGAGGGCATGGTCGATCACGCCCGCGCAGCCACGCCCTCCGAGCTCGCCGAGCGAGTGCGGTTCGAGGTCGCCGACGCCTCGAAGCTGCCGTTCGAGGACGGCTCGTTCGACCTCGTCACGCTCTCGAACATGATCCCGTTCTTCGACGAGCTGCGTCGGGTGACGGCGCCGGGCGGCTCGGTGCTCGTCTCGTTTTCGTCCGGGCCTGAGACCCCGATCTGGGTGCCGAGCGCGCGCCTACGCCGGGAGCTCCGGCGACGCGGTTTCGCGGAGTTTGCGGACTTCGAGGCCGGCCGGGGCACCGCGCTGCTTGCCCGCCGCGCAGATCCTGTCTAGTCTCAGCGTCAAAGGACGTTCGCGGCGCGGTAGCACCGGCCCGGACGTCCTTCTTTCGCGCTGGCGCGGCTACACTAGGCGGCCCGCGGCGAGGTAGCTCAGTTGGTAGGACACACCTCCGGCCGTCGACGAAAGGCGAAGGCCCGCGCTTAGCGGGCCTTCGGGTCCGGTAGATGTTCTCCGCGGTCAGTTCAGCGGGTGCGGCCCCCAGTCGGGTTGCTCGTTGGATTGGCTAGCGTCGCCGTGCGTGACCTGATAGAGCCCGTTGCCGTCGGGCCGGACGGTGTAGATGTTGCGGCCGAGGTCCTCGCTCCCATTGCCGAAGACGATCTGCGTGCCATCCGGGGACCACCGCGGGTCGAAACAGCCTCCAGCGTTCGGGTCAGCATTTGGCCCGCCGCATCCGTATGCCGGTTGCGCAGGAACCTCCCTCAGTCCCGTGCCGTCGGAATGCACGACCCACATCGAGCTGTGCACGTCCGGAGTCACATGACGGGAGAAGACGATGTTGTTTCCCTGCGGGGACCAGTCGCCGTTACAGCACGTCACTCCTGCGGGCGCGATCTGCCGAAGTCCGGTCCCGTTCGTCTTGATGACGAACAGGCCCTGCGAGTTGCCGTCCGCGTCACTCCGGATGAAGACGACACGTTTGCCGTTCGGCGAGTAGTCGACCGGCGTGTCGTCACCGAACGGGTTCGACGTCATCTGGGTCAGACCCTGTCCGTCCGAGACACGGATCGTGTAGATGCCGTTACGACTCGGGTCGCTGTCGCTCCAGCTCTCGCAGGCGAGGCGCTTTGCGTCCGGTGCCCACACGTAACAGGCGGTATTCAGGTCGGGGTCCGGGCCCGGTATCGCTCGATAGCTGCCGGTGTCCGGGTCGATGATGGTCGCGCCGTCGTCGAAGGTAGGTGTGCCGCAGGCCGCGATCCGGCTGCCGTCCGGTGACCAGTGTGGGCACTCGACGGCGAAGGGAACGACCTGCCGGTCTTGGCTGCCGTCAGGGTTGATCGTGTGGAGCACGGTGTCGTCGAGGTTCGGGTCGTAGCGGGCGAAAAGGAGCTGACCGTTCGGACTCGTCGGGTTTGCCGTCGCGGACGAGGTGCTGAGCGCGAGGACGATGGCTGGTACGGCCACGAGTGCGAGCACGATCAGCGTGCGCGCGCCTGCGCCCCTTGGTGCGGAGAGAAGCTGTCTGAGCGTGTCCTTCATTTCGTCTCACCTCCTGAAGTCGTTCGCTATGCGAGCGCGGCACAGAGCTGTTCTTCGATCGGCGGCAGGTCGCCGAAGCCGAACGAGAAGGTCCCGTTCATGGCGACGATCTGGGGCTCGTCGTCGGTGATGACCGCGAGGATTCTCCCGGCCGACAGTGCGGCCGTGCCCTGCCCCGGAACCGAGATGTGACCGGAAAGGCCGGTGATCATGAGGGTGGCGGAGTCGCCGTCGAAGGTGGCGTGCCCGACCGACGGGCTCACCGTCGTTAGCGTGACGCCGTTGGCGCTGAAGCTGACCGTCAATCCGGGGGTGATGAAGAGCTCGCGCGTCGGGTTCCCGTTCTGATCGACGAAGTCGATGATCCGGAGCGTGCCCTCGGCGTGCTCGACGATCGGAAACGGACAGATGTCGGTGACGGTGAAGGTGTCGTTGATCGGGAGCACCGTCTGCTGCGGGGCAGCTGCGTCGGCAGAAGCCGGCGATAGAGAAACAGCGCCGGCGAGTGCCAGCGCAGCCAGGGCGAGTCGTGCCTTCACTGTTTCCTCCTTTGGGATCGCACGTCATTCGGCTCGAGCGTTTCGTGAGCGTCCATGCCGGCTCCATCCGGCGCGGGAAGCCAGATGGAGTCGATAACTCGTTCGCAGGGAAAGCGGGCGCGTTCGGCCGCTTGCTTCACCGCGGCGCGCGACGCGGCATCAAAGAGACAAAGGAGCAGGTCATCGTCCGGGAACAGGAGCGCGCCGCGGTAGACGATGCTCGGGGGCTCGGTGGAGCGCCTGGACAACCGGCTCGACGCAACGCGGTCGTACTCGACCGCGTCGATCCCTGGCCAGTAGCACTTCGCCGAGTAGAGCACCGCCCGGCGACCTTCGCGCGGCGGTGTCTCAGCAGTGTCTCAATCGTGTCTCAGCCGCGATCAGGACTTGGCTAATCGGGGCTTTTGCAGGAGACTTCGGCTGAGACGGTGCGCGGCGACCGAATCGAGTTTCGCGTTCTCGGCCCGATCGAGGTCCGCGTCGGCGACAGTCCGCTGCGGATCGGAGGTCCGAGGCAGCGCGCACTGCTCGCGTTTCTCCTCCTGAGCGCGAACGAGATCGTTTCTCGGGACCGCCTCATCGAAGAGCTGTTCGGGGAGACTCGGCCGGAGTCTGCTGATCACACGCTGCGGGTTCAGGTCTCACGGCTCCGAAAGGCGCTTGGCGCCTCCGGCGAGCACCGTCTCGTGGCGTCCCCGCCCGGTTATCAGCTCCGCGTCGAGCCTGGCGAGCTCGACCTCCACGTCTTCGAGCAGCTGCTCGCCGCAGGTCGGCGCGCCCTCGACGAAGGTGACGCGGCACATGCCGTTGCCGAGTTGCGCGCGGCGGAGAAGCGGTGGCGAGGCCGGCCGCTTGCTGATCTTGAGTTCGAGCCGTTTGCCCGCGTCGAGGTGGAGCGTCTGGAGGAGCTGCGCCTGGCGGCCGTCGAGGCGAGGGTCGAGGCCGAGCTCGCACTCGGCCGCGACACGGCGCTCGTTCCCGAGCTCGAAGCACTCGTCGGCGAGCACCCGTTGCGAGAGCGGCTGCGGTCACAGCTGATGCTGGCGCTCTACCGCTGCGGCCGTCAGGCCGACGCGCTCGAGACCTACCGTGTCGGCCGCTCGCTCCTGAGCCGGGAGCTCGCACTCGAACCGAGTCCCCGCCTGCGGGAGCTCGAGCAGGCGATCCTCCGCCAAGAACCGGCGCTCGAGCTGGCGTCGGAGGAGCCGCGTGGTGTCGCGACGAAGGTGGCGGCCCCCCCGCGCGAGCCTCCTACCGACCAGGGCACACGCGGACGGCGCGCACCAAGAGCTCGGGGACGTCGATACCTGGTCTCGGGGGCGCTCGTCGCAGCAGCGCTCGCAGCGACCGCGCTCGTTCTCATGCGGTCTTCGTCGGGCGGGACCACGCTCGTGGCGGCGGCGAACAGCGTCGGGATCATCGATCCAAGTGGGGATACGACTCGTTCAGTCGTCGACACCGGAGGGCAGCCGCACGGGATCGCGTGGGGCGCAGGAGCGACCTGGGTCACCGACGCGGCGCGCGATCT
The DNA here is from genome assembly GCA_046726435.1 of Actinomycetota bacterium. GTDB lineage: Bacteria > Actinomycetota > Thermoleophilia > Gaiellales > Gaiellaceae > AC-32. The sequence goes on along the minus strand of JBKPAM010000173.1, from coordinate 14,918 downwards.
GCTCTTGCAGATCGACCGGAAGGGAGCAGTCGAGCGGATCCCAGTCGGCCACGGTCCGACGGGCGTGGCCGTCGGCGACGGCGAAGTCTGGGTCGTGAACCAGCTCGATCGGACCGTCTCGGAGGTCAACCCGGCCGGGCTCAAGCAGGTCGCCACCATCGCAGTCGGAAACGGCCCGAGCGCGATCTCCTTTGGCGCGGGGTCGGTCTGGGTTGCCAACGCCACGGACAACACGATCTCCCGAATCGATCCGGCCGCCGGCGCGGTCGTCGCGACCATCGGGCTCGGCGCGGGTGTCCCCGAGGGCGTCGCAGCCGGTAAGAGCAGGGTCTGGGTGACGAGCTCGACGGGGCAGCTGCTGCTCGTCGACCCGCGCAGCAACAAGGTCTCCGTGACCTATCAAATCGGCAACGGACCGAAGGGCGTCGCAGTCGGAAACGGCAGCGTGTGGGTCGCGAACTCCGAAGAGGGGACTGTCTCGCGCTTCGACCCCGGCACGGGAGGCGTGAGCAAGATCCCCGTCGGGCGCTCACCCACTGGTGTTGCGTACGGCGCGGGTGCGGTCTGGGTCGCGAACCAGCTCGACGGCACTGTCTCGCGGATCGACCCGCGGACGAGCTCGGTGCGGCAGATTCGAGTCGGCAACGAGCCTTACGCCGTCGCCAGCGACGGCGAGAAGACCTGGGTCACGGTGCTTCCCTCACCTGCGAGCCACCGTGGCGGGACCCTGAGGATCGCCGGGGGGCCGTCGGCTGCTCGCACCGGGTTGCAGTCCAAGGATCCCGCCGTCTTCGACGGGATCGGGCAATGGCTGATGCTGAGCCTGACGAGTGACGGGCTCGTCAGCTACCGGCGCGTCGGCGGTCTTCTCGGGGACACACTCGTCCCCGATCTTGCGACCTCGCTGCCCGAGGCGACCGACCGCGGGCGGACGTACACCTTCCAGGTCCGCAGCGGAATCCGCTACTCGAACGGCGAGCTCGTCAAACCGAGCGACTTCCGCCGCGCGATCGAGCGTGTCTTCACGGTCGGCAACGGCTACTCACAAACGTTCTACACGGGAATCATCGGTGCGCGGCGCTGCGTCGAGAAACCGCGACACTGCAGCCTAAAGCGCGGGCTCGAGACCGACGACCGCGCAGGCACCGTGACGTTTCACCTGAGGTCCGCAGATCCGGAGTTCTTCTACAAACTCGCGTTTCCGATGGCCGCCGCTGTGCCGGTGGGAGCTCCGGAGCGCGACATCGCGCGGAAGCCGTTACCTGCGACAGGCCCTTACGTGACCAAGTCGTTCAGACCCACTCACTCGTGGGTCCTTGTGCGGAACCCCCGCTTCCACAAGTGGTCAGCCGACGCGCAGCCGGACGGCTACCCGGATCGGATCGTCATGGCCATGGACACGAGTCAGGACAGTGCGCGCGCGATCGAGCGCGGCACGACCGACGTTCTGCTCTTCCCGCCGTCCAATCGAGTCGCCGAGCTCGCCACCCATTACACAAGACAGCTCCACAGCGATCCCAGCGGGGCAACCTTTGCGCTCGCCATGAACACGCGGGTGCCACCGTTCGATCGCCTTGCGGTTCGCCGGGCACTCAACTACGCGATCGACCGTCACCGGATCGTCGGCTTCAGCGGTGGCCCAGTCGCGGCTCAGGCAACCTGTCAGATCCTGCCGCCCAACCTGTTCGGGTACCGGCCGTACTGCCCCTACACGCTCGATCCCGGACCTGGGCCCTGGACCGCTCCCGACCTCGCCACAGCGCAGCAGCTCGTTCGCTACTCGGGGACCCGCGGAACGCGGGTGACGGTGCTGATTGCCCCAGACGAGGCGGCCCCGACCGACAAGATCGGCAAGTACACCGTGTCCGTGCTGAGGCGGCTCGGCTACCGCGCGTCACTGAAGATGTACCACTCGATCTCGCCTGGCCCGCTCGGCGACTCGCGCGACCGGCCGCAGATCGGCTGGTTCACGTGGTATCAGGACTTCCCGGCTCCGTCCAACACCATCGACGCGACGCTCAGCTGCCGCTCCTTTTCGCCGGGCGATCCGGGCCAGATCAACTTCGCCGAGTTCTGCGATCGAAAAATCGACGCGCAGATCAGACACGCCGAAGCGCTCCTGACCCGCGATCCGACGGGAGCCGGGAACGCCTGGGGCCGCATCGATCATCGGCTCGTGGGCCGAGCGCCGTGGGTGCCGCTGTACAACCCGCGTTCGCTCACTGCGCTGTCGGCACGCGTGGGCAACTACCAGTACCACCCCTTCTGGCAAGTCCTGCTTGATCAGCTCTGGGTGCGCTAGTCGTGTGCCCGGCGCGCCCCTGAGGGGAGCCCGGCGCCCAAGCCGTCCGCGAGTACCATAGCCGTGTGTAAGCCAACCGGAACCCGTTTATCCACGCGGCGAGGTAGCTCAGTTGGTAGAGCACACGGCTGAAAACCGTGGTGTCGCCGGTTCGATTCCGGCCCTCGCCACCTCGTCGACCGACGTCCGCCTCGGCTTTCGCGCGGCCGTCTTCAACCGTCGCCGGAGCTGAGAGATCGTGCGGCCGCCACTCCACGGGCAACCACGTCCCGTAGAAGAGTCTCGCTCGGCGCTCGGTTCTCCATCAGACGATCGAGGTCATCGAGACCCACCCAGGCGTACTCCACGTGCTGCGGCTGTTCGAGGCGGGGCTCGGTGAGGTCGCCGTCGACCTGGACGACGTAGTCGAGCTCACGCCGCGGGATCCCGTCGGAGCCGATCCACTCGCATTCGCCTAACTCCGCGACGATCCGGCTCAGCCGCCAACCCGTCTCGTCGTAGACCTCGCGGGCGAGGGCGTCGAGCGGCGTCTCCCCTGGCTCGACATGTCCTCCCGGAATGTCCCAGCAACCCGGGAACAACGTCCGGTCGGCCCCTCGCCGATGGACGTACGCGTGGCCATGACGATCGACGATGATCGCGCCGACAACCAACAGCACATCGCCACCGTAACGAAGAGCCGCCGATCAGCCGTCCGCGCGGCGAGCGGCCGCCAGCCGGCTCAGCAGCCCGTCGACGAGCTGGCTCTTCAGAAGGACGTCGTCGGCGCCGGCCACGCGGACAGCTTGGTGCAGAGCAGGCGCCTCGTCGCCCGTGAGGGCGATCAGGCAGACGTGCGGGTGGTCGCGGCGGAGCCGGGCGGCGGCGCTCACGCCGTCGAGCAAAGGCATGTGCAGGTCGAGCACGACCGCGTCAGGGCCGAACTCGTCTGCGAGCTCGATCGCCTGGAGGCCGTTCTCGGCGGCCCCGATCACCATGAGCTCGGGCTGCCGGTCGATCAGCTCCTGCAGGGACTGGAGAAACTCACCGTCGTCGTCGGCGATGAGGACGCGGATCGGACCATTTTCCGTCGGGCCCTGATTCATGAGGGCAAAGCTAGCCTTGCCGCGGTGCCTGCTCAACAAACACGGCAGCCCGTCGCTGTCATCGGCGCCGGTCTCGATCTCGGGGCCGGGCGCCGCGGGGTGGACATGGGCCCGTCGGCCATTCGGTATGCAGGCCTCGACGACCGGATCGCAGAGCTCGGCCTGCGCTACGTCGATCTCGGCGACGTCGAGACGGCCGTGGCCGAGGCGATCCCCGTGGGCGACGAGCGTGTGCGCTATCTCGGCGAGATCAAGGCCGCGTGCGAGCGCATCGCCGGCCTCGTCGCCGGAGCTGTGGAGGACGGGTACCTGCCGTTGGTGCTCGGCGGCGACCACTCCGTCGCGCTCGGCACGCTCGGCGGGTTGGCTCGCGCCCGTGGGCCCGGCGGGGTGCTGTGGCTCGACGCGCACGGAGACGTGAACCGCCCCGAGACGTCGCCGAGCGGCAACGTCCACGGGATGCCGCTGGCCGCGGCGATGGGCTTCGCCGGCCCCGAGTTCGAGAGCGACGCGTATCGGCTGCCCGCGGTCGAGCCGCCGCGGGTGGCGCTCGTGGGCGTGCGCTCGTTGGATTCTGGCGAGCGGGAGCTGCTGGCCGGGCTCGACGCGCACGTCGTGACGATGAGCGATCTCGACCGGGCCGGCGTGGAGCCGGCGCTGCGCGAGGCGCTCGACCACGTCGCGGGCGATGGCTTCGTCCACGTCAGCCTCGACATGGACGTGGTCGACCCGGACGTCGCGCCGGGCGTCGGGACGCCGGTGCGGGGCGGGCTCTCGTACCGCGAGGCTCACCTGGCGATGGAACTGGTCGCGGAGTCCGGCTTGGCGAGCTCGCTCGAGGTCGTCGAGGTGAACCCGATTCTCGATCGCGAAAACCAGACCGCGAAGCTGGCGGTCGAGCTGGTCGCAAGCGCCCTCGGCGCCCGCATCCTCTAGCCGGGCCTCCAAATCAACCCTGGGGGTCCCCCTCAGTGTTCCCCCCTACAGTCAGCCTATCGGCGAGCGATTCACGCGTGTGAAACGGAGGTGTGCCGGATCAGGAACTTCTCCACTGCGTCGGCCGTCTCCTCGTACGCGTCCCAGTAGACGATGTGGCCGCCGTTCACGGCGACTACCTCGAGGCTCTGGCCGAGCGCGGCCTCGTACTCCGCGAGCTGCTCCTCGCGGACGAGGCCGAACTGGGACGCATGCACCAGCATTGCGGGCACCGAGCCGAGCACGGCCACCGGGGGCGGCTGGCGGCAGATCTCGCTGTACATCGTGACAACGGCCGGGCGGCAGTACCGCCAGCGCAGCCGGCCGTCGGTGGAGGACACCAGGTGCTCGCGAGCCTCCTCCTCGACGAACGACCGTGGGGTCGGTGCGCCGCTCGCGAGCCGGGCGTCGATCGCCTCGTCGACGGACGAGTAGGCGTGGTCCTTTGCCGCCTCCACGGCGAAGTCGAGGCCGACGTGCGGGAGGATCTGGATCGCGGGATCGAGAAGCGCCGCGCAGTGGATCCGCTCCGGCGAGCGGGCTGCCAACTCGAGGAGGAGCCGGCCGCCGAAGCTGTGCCCGACCCAGGCGGGCGCTTGGACCCCTTCGCCGGCCAGCGTCTCCAGCAGGTCCTCGACGTGTGTCGACAGGTCCCACGGCGGGTCGTAGTCCGAGCGGCCATGGCCGCGCAGGTCGGGCGCGAGCACGCGGAAGCGCGACGCGAGCCGCTCCTCGGCAAGCTTGCGGAAGCGCCGTCCGTGCGCGGAGACACCGTGCACACACACGACGGGCGGCGCGTCGCGGTCTCCCCACTCGTACACGTGCAGCCGCATCGCCGTGAGACTATCCGTGCCTGCTCGGGATCCTGTACGACATTCACGGCAACATCCCCGCGCTCGGCGAGGTGCTCCGGCAGGCCGAGGCCGAGGGGGTCGACCGCTGGCTCCTCGGCGGCGACTACGGCACGCCGAGCCCATGGCCGCTCGAGACCCTCGACCGGCTACGGCAGCTCGGGAACGCAACCTGGATCCGCGGGAACGGCGAGCGCTGGCTACGCGAGCCGCCGACCGACCGCCCTGAGGTGATGGAGGCCTACGAGCTGTTCAGGGGTGGGTTGCCGGAGGACGTGATCGAGTGGCTCTACGCGCTCCCACCGCAGGCCGAGCTGGACGGCGTCCTGTTCGTGCACGGTTCGCCCCTCGCCGACGACGACAGCTTTGCGCCCGAGCCCCAGCAGGATGAGGAGCGCCTGCTCGCCGGCGTTCAGGACCGGCTCGTCGTCTTCGGCCACAGCCACCAGCAGTTCCGGCGACCGGGACTCAGCGGGACCGACCTGCTGAACCCGGGCAGCGTAGGGATGCCGCTCGACGGCGACCGCCGGGCCGCGTGGGCCGTATGCACCGACGACGGCGAGTTCCAGTTCCGCCGGACCGAGTACGACGTCGAGCGGGCGGCGGAGGCGTACCGCCGCATGGGCGGGCCCTTCGGCGAGTTCGCCGCGGCTCGAATCGAACGCGGCTCCGACTAAGGCGCCGACTCGGCGGCGCCGACCAGAGAGGCCGCGGCGGCTTTGCCGGCGTGGCCGTCTCAGCCGCCGACTCGGCGGCGCCGACCAGAGAGGCCGCGGCGGCTTTGCCGGCGTGGCCGTCTCAGTCGTCGACTCGGCGGCGGCGACCGGCTTAGGCCAGCGCTGCGTCCATCGAGATCTCGACGCTGCCGAGGGCGTTCGAGACCGGGCAACCCTCCTTCGCCTCTTGGGCCGCCTGCTGGAAGGCCGCCTCGTCGATCCCCTCCACCTCGCCGCGCACAGTGAGATGCATGGTGGTGATGCGGAAGCCGTCGCCGGTCTGGTCGAGCGTGCAGACCGCGTCGGTCTCGAGCCGGGTCGGAGCATGGCCGGCCTCGGCGAGGCCGTTCGCGAGCGCCATCGAGACGCACGTCGCGTGGGCCGCCGCGATCAGCTCCTCGGGGCTCGTCTTCCCACCGGGCTCCTCGAAGCGGGAGGCGAACGTCACCTCCTGACCGGTGATCGCGCCGCTGCCGACCTCGAACCGGCCGGAACCGCCGCGCAGGTCGCCTTCCCAGGTCGCGTGGGCAGTCCGCTCGATGGCCATCCTCGCTCCTCTCTTCGTACTGGACCGCCGGAGGCTACCGAGCGCCGGCTCAGTGCTGGTGGCACCAGCGGCCACCGCGGGCGAGCCGGTCGAGAATCGTGTTCTGCTGCGCCTCGTAGGCAGCGTCCGTGGCGTTGCCGCGACGGAAGTTGTGCAGGCCAGGCACGGTGACCGCGACGTCGGGTGTCACGCCGGGCCCCATCAGCGTCACGCGATAGAACGACCCGGTTCCGGGACGCCGCCCGTTCCTCGGGTAGAACCCGGCGCAAAAGACACCGTTGGGGCGGTGGGGTAGGAAGGCGTTCTCCCGGTGCCAGCCTTGGCCGTAGACCGAGTCGAGGGTGTCGAGGTAGATCAGCCTGCCGTATTGCTCGAGCGGTGCTCCCTTCGAGTTGCTGCGGAAGCCGTAGATGGGTCGGCCCATGTAAGTCGCCCGGCCGAAGACCTCGTGCCAGCGGCCGCTGTAGACCCAGTCGGTGTGGACGTCGAGATTCGCCACGGGAGTGCTCCAGTGCGAGACGCGGATCGAGTAGGAGCGCTGGCGAAGGCTCGAGGGAAGCACTCCGAAGTTCGGCTCGTCGACCCGCCACTCCTGGACCGCCCAGTACGACCCGTTCGGCGCCCGGCACGCGGCCACGAGGTACGGCAGATTCGGGCCGTCGTAAGGCTGGCAGCGGTCGCGGAACTTTTTCCAGAGCGGTCGGCCGGTCGTCTTCCAGCCCCCGCTGTGATCGAGCCGGAAGCGCACCTGCCGCACCGTGCTGTTCGGCCAGCGCGCGTTGATGGCGCCGCCCACGAGTACGTGCCGGCCCACTCCCCCCTTGGCGTAGTAGACCATCGCGCGGGTTCCGTCAGCTCTGATCGCCATGGGCGTACGGCCGCGGACCACGTCGATGAACCCACTGGCGGTTGAAGCTGGCGGCAGGACGACGGCGAGAGCCGTCAGGGCGATGACGGCGCGAAGGTGCAAAACCCTCCGCGCCAAATGTAAGCACAGCTCAGCGCTCGGTGCTTTCCTCGCCCGATCCTCCGGGCCGGTAGTACCGCTTGCCGCGCAGAGGCTCCGGCAGGTTGTCTGTCTCGAAGCCGCGCGGGTCGTCGTGGGGGTAGACGTAGCCCTTGCCGCGGCCGAGCTTCTTTGCCCCGAAGTAGCTGGTGTCGCGGAGCGCATCCGGTGGACGGACCTGGCCGTGCTCCCGCACGTCCGCGGTCGCCTCCTTGAGGGCAACGTACGAGGCGTTCGACTTCGGAGCCCGCGCGAGGTAGATCGCCGCCTGCGCCAGGTTCAGGCGCGCCTCCGGGAGCCCGACATGCTCGACCGCCTGCGCGGCGGCCACGGCGACGAGCAGCGCGCGCGGGTCGGCGTTTCCGATGTCCTCTGAGGCGAGCACGATCATGCGCCGGGCGATGTAGCGGGCATCCTCGCCGCCTTCCAGCATCGCGGCGAGGTAGTAGACGGCGGCGTCGGGGTCAGAGCCGCGCATCGACTTGATGAACGCGGAGATGAAGTCGTAGTGCGCATCGCCGCCCTTGTCGTAGACCAGCGGCCGCTTGCGCGCGGCGTCCTCGACGTGCTCCTCGCCGACCGCGACCCCCTCGGCCCGAGCGGTCTGTGCGGCGAGCTCGAGGATGTTCAGCGCGTTGCGCGCGTCGCCGCCGGCGCGGCGCGTGATCAGCGCCGCCACGTCCTCCGCCACCTCCGCCTCGAGCGCGTCGATGCCGCGCCCCACCACCACGCGCAGCTCGTCCTCGCTCAGCGGCTCGAGCTCGTAGATCTGGCAGCGGGAGAGGAGCGCCGAGTTGACCTCGAAGTACGGGTTCTCGGTGGTCGCCCCGATCAGCGTCACGAGGCCCTCCTCGACCGCCGGCAGGAGCGCGTCCTGTTGGGCCTTGTTGAAGCGGTGGATCTCGTCCAGGAAGAGGATCGTCCGCTGCCCCGAGCCGCCCAGCCGGTCGCGCGCCCGCGCGAGCACCGCACGGACGTCGGCGACCGTCGCGGAGACCGCCGAGAGCTCCTCGAACGCCGCCCCGGTGGTCTCCGCGACGATGCGGGCAAGCGTCGTCTTCCCCGAGCCCGGAGGGCCGTAGAGGATCGCCGACCCGACGCGGTCCTCCGCGATCGCGAGTCGGAGCGCAGAGCCCTCGCCGAGCACCTGCTCCTGACCGACGAAGTCCTCGAGGGAACGGGGCCGCAGCCGCAGCGCGAGCGGCGCGACTTCCTGGAGCCGCTCTCGCGCCGCGTCGGCGAAAAGGTCGCTCATCCGGAGAAGTATGCTCCGCCTCATGGCCACGGCCACGGGATCGCTCGTCCGCGGGCTGAGCGTCGTCTACCTCTACGTGAGCGACATGGAGCGCTCGCTCGCCTTTTACCGCGACCTGTTGGGGATTCCGCTCGAGGGCGACGCGGACTGGCAGGAGGCGAAGCTCGGCGAGACCCGTTTCGCGCTCCACGGGTCGCATGAGGGGACCGGCCACCCGTCCTCGGGAACCATCCACGTGGACCTGGAGGTCCAGGACATCGACGCTGCCGCAGACCGCCTTCGTGCGGCCGGCGTCGAGGTGGCGGAGACGATCCGCGACGAGTGGGGCGCCGCGGCCAAGTTCGTCGATCCTGACGGCTACGAGCTCTACCTCTTCCAGCCGCCGGGCTGATGGCGGTCGAGGATCACAGCCGGCACTCCCAGCCGGCGAACGAGGAGGGCTGACTCGCTCCGCGATGAGGTGACGCGGCTCCTGCAGGAGCTCATCAGGCTCGACACCGTCAACCCGCCCGGGAACGAAACGCAGGCGGCCGAGCTTTTGCGCGACTACCTCGCCGAGAGTGGGGTGCAAAGCGAGCTCTACGCGAGGGAGCCGGAGCGGGCGAACCTCGTCGCGCGCATACCAGGCAGCGGAGAGGGTCCCAGCCTGCTCCTGCTCTCGCACACCGACACAGTTCTCGCGGACCCCGAGGAGTGGCAGGTCGACCCCTGGTCGGGCGAGCTGCGCGACGGCGAGATCTGGGGCCGCGGCGCGCTCGACATGAAGGGCCAGGTCGCCGCGAGCGCGGTCGCGATTGCGTCGCTCGGCCGCGACGGCTTCCGGCCAGCAGGTGACCTCGTCTTCGCCGCGTGCGCCGACGAGGAGGTCGGCCACGGCTTCGGCCTGCAGTGGCTCTGCGAAGCGCACCCTGACGCCGTGCGCACCGATTACGCGATCAACGAGGGCGCGGGAGAGCGGATGGAGCTCCTCGGGCGCGCGTTCTACCTCTGCTCGTGCGCGGAGAAGATGAGCTCGCCCTTCCGCCTGCGCGTGCACGGGCGGGCGGGTCATGCCTCCGTGCCGGGGATCGCGGACAACGCGCTCGTCAAGGCGGCGCCGCTGATCGAGCGTCTCGGCGCGTACCGGCCGGAGCCGCAGCTCGGGCCAGAGACCGCCGCGCTGATCCAGGCGGTCGCAGGGGAGCCACTCGGCGCAGCCGAGGCGCTGGAGCTGGCGCGCCAGGTCGACGGAGCTGCCGCCGAGCTGCTGGAGCCGCTGCTTTCCCTCACCCTCTCGCCGACGATCATCTCCGCCTCCGAGCAGCGAAACGTGGTCCCGCACCAGTGCGACGTGATCGTCGACTGCCGCCTCCTGCCCGGGCAGACACAAGCCGAGGTCGAGCCCGTGCTGCGCGAGATCCTCGGCGAAGGGGACTACGACTTCGAGTGGCTCGAGGGCCACGGCGGAACTCGCTCGCCGCTCGGTGGGCCGCTCTGGGACGCGATCGTGAGCTTCGTCGCGGAGGTTCAGCCGGAGGCCTCGGTGCTGCCGGTGAGCGTCGCCGGGTTCACCGACAGCCACTGGCTCCGAGAGGCGTTCGGCACCGTGGCGTACGGCTTCTTCCCGTCGAAGGCGATGGACCCGCAGCTCGCGGCCCGGCTCGTCCACTCGGCGGACGAGCGAACCGCCGTGGACGACCTCGAGCTCGGAGTGCATTGCCTCAGGCACGCAGCCGTCGAGGTGACCGGCGGCCGCTAGGCTCTTTCTCGTGAACGAGAAGGAGGAGAAGATCCGCCTCGGCGGCATGGCGCTCGCGAACGGCGTGCTCGTGCACGGGCCGAGCTCCTGGGCCTGCGCGATCCGAACCGAGGACGGCGAGCTCGTGGTCGCGTCGGAGTACAAGCGCCTGCGCGCCGCGCGCGTCCAGAGCCCGTTGCTGCGCGGCCCGGCCCGGATCGCCGAGGTGTTCGCGCTGCTGCCGCAGGTCCGTCGGCGCCTTCCGGAGGCGAAGCTCCCGTTCGAACGGCCCCAGGTGCTCGGCGCAATGGCCGGCACGGCGATTGCGGTGCGTGCGGTCAAGGAGTCGAGGCGCCTGAGCCCGCTCTCGCGCGAGCTCGTCAGCGGCGTTCTGTCGCTCGCGCCTGCGGCCCTCGCCCTCCGCAGCTCCGACCTCGCCGCCTACCACGGCGCGGAGCACATCTCGATCGGCACGTACGAGCACGACGAGCCGCGGGCGCGTGAGCACGAGCGCTGTGGCTCACACTTGATCGGCCCGATCGTCCTCACCTCCGCGTTCGGCGCGGCTCTCGCCTCGCGTGCGCCTGAGGAGCTGCGTGTGCCTGCGCGCCTGACGGCTCAGCTCGGCGCGCTTGCCGCGGCAACGGAGATCTTCGGCTGGATGACGCGCAACCCGGACAACCCCGTCTCACGTGCTCTCGCCCGGCCGGGTCACGAGCTGCAGCATCGGCTCGCCACAGCCGAGCCCAGCCCGGAGCAGCTCAAGGTCGCGGATGCCGCCCTCGCAGCCTGCCTGGAGCTCGAGCGCAAGGCGGCCGATGCAGCCTGAGGCACCGCTTGCGGCGCCGACTTCAGGTCGCGCGGGCTTGCCCGTGTGACCGTCTGAAATGACCGGTCGATCCGATCGAACCGGCTCGGCGACCGTTCCTAGGACTAAGCGGCTCCCGCCCGAGGTCTTCGACCTGCCGGTCGAGAAGATGCGGGAGGGCTACTACACCGACGCGTACTTCAACCACACGCGCCGGGTGCTCCTCCGGGACGAGCGCCATCCGCGTGTCGTGATGCAGGTCTTCCAGAAGAAGCGCTCCTACCTCGGCGGCATCGACGAGGCGATCGCGATCCTGAAGCTCTGCGCCGAGGACTGGGACGATCTCACCGTGCGCGCGCTGTACGACGGCGACGCGCTCGAGCCGTACGAGCCCGTGCTGACGATCGAGGGTGACTACACCGGCTTCGCACACCTCGAGACGGTCTACCTGGGAGTGCTCGCGCGCAGGACGCTGATCACGACCAACGTCGTCCGCGTTCTCCAGGCGGCCAACGGCAAGCCGATCATCTTCATGCCGGCCCGCCACGACCATCACCGCGTGCAGACCGGCGACGGCTACGCGGCGTACATCGCGGGCCAGATCGTCGGGACGGAGATCGGCGTCACTTCCGACGCCCAGGCGTCGTGGTGGGGCGGCCGCGGGATCGGCACCGTCCCGCATGCGCTGATCGCCTCGTACGGCGGCAACACGGTGCTCGCCGCGACGAAGTTCGCCGAGAACATCGACCTCGAGATGAACATCACCGTCCTGGTCGACTTCGAGAACGACTCGGTGGAAACGGCCCTCGAGGTGGCTCGTGCGCTGGGGCCGCGGCTCTGGGGCATCCGGCTCGACACCTCAGGGCAGCTCGTCGATCGCTCGCTCTGGGGTGAGATGGGCGACTTCGAGCCGAGGGGCGTGAACGAGCGCCTCGTGCGCAAGGTGCGCGACGCGCTCGACCGCGACGGCTTCGAGCACGTGAAGATCGTCGTCTCGGGCGGTTTCGACGCCGAGCGGATCGACGCCTTCGAGCGCGCGGGCGTCCCGGTCGACTCGTACGGGGTAGGCTCGGCGCTGATCCGGGGCGAGAACGACTTCACCGCGGACATCGTCATGACGGACGGGCGGCCCTCCGCCAAGGTCGGTCGCAGCTACCGCGAGAACCCGCGGCTCGAGCTCGTCGAGTGACGCCGCGCTAGGCGCGCACCGACGCGGCGAACCCGGGCCAGCTCTCGATCGGGTCCGTCGAACGCACGACATGCATGCCGGCCTCCGCGAAGCGCGCGAAGGCCGCGTCGGCTTCCTCGGTGTAGTCGGCCACGTCCGGCACGACCACCGGCGAGGTGCAGTCCTCGAGCAGGTAGACCTTCTCGGCGAGCTCGCGTTCCCCGACCGCGGGCGAGCGCAGGAGGTCGTCGATCGTCCACGCGACGCAATGGCTCTTGGCCTGGCCCGCGATGACGACGGCGTCGAAGCCGAGGAGCTTCTCGACGAGCTCCGCGTCGTGCCGGCCGAGGGTGTCGCCGTCCGGCCCCTCGGTCACCTCGGGGCCGAACACCGAATAGTGCTCGGTCAGCGGCAGGGTTCCCTTCACGCGGAAGTCTGGCTGCGAGTGGCGCGCCACCGTGTGGAAGAAGATCGCCTCCTCCACCGCGGGCACGAGCGCGTGCCCGATGCCGCCGAGCATCGCGTGGTAGGGCCAGATCGTGAGCCGGTACTTGCCGCTCTCCTCGAGCGCGCGCGTGTAGTGCACGAGGTGGCGGCGCGCGTAGTCCAGCTCGAGCCCCAGCGCCTCGGCGACCTCCGGATCGACCTGCCACCGGCCCTCCGCGACGTCGTCGGCCGAGATCAGCGTGTAGGGCTCGGGATGGTTCCCCTTGGAGTCGACGAGCCAGAGCGCGTGAAAGACCTGCATCGCCTGGTGCGTGTCGAGCGTCGGGATGATCTGGGTGATCGCGTCCAGGTTCCGGTAGACGAACTCGCAAAGACGCCGGTTGTCGTCGATCGCCCCCGTGCCGGAGCGGCTTGCGACGAACAGCTCGAAGGCCGGGATGCAGAACGTGTTCTGGACGTCGACGGCGACCAGGCAGACCTTCCTGGTGTCCTCACTCGCCGGCCTCAGGCCGTGCTCTTCGGCCCACGCCTCGCCGTCCTGCGCCCGGTCGTCGTAGGACACGCGCCAGACCTCGCCGACGGCCTGCGGGTCGAAATGTGGAGGGACGGGGAGCAAGGCACGCCCAGTCTAGAGAGGCGCGTCGCGCCGACCGCGGCGGTTGACGCCGCGGCGAAAGCCGCCGATAACGAGACAGGATGGGCTGGCTGGTCTTCCTCCGCGACGCGGTAGCCGCGTGGCTGCCGCTCGTCTTCGCGGTCCTGCTCGTGTTGATGGTCTACATCCTCTGGCGCACGCTGCAGGTGATGCCTCGCGTGAGCGCGGCGAAGACGATCACGGCCGGCTCGAACGTCTCCTGGGACGACGTCGCGGGGCTCGACGAAGCAAAGGGGGAGCTGCACGAGGTCGTCGACTTCCTGCGCGACCCCGGCCGCTTCGGCCGCCTGGGGGCACGTGTCCCGAAGGGGATCCTGCTCTACGGCCCGCCGGGGACCGGAAAGACGCTGCTCGCGAAGGCGATCGCCAGCGAGGCGGGCGCGCGCTTCTACGCGCAGAGCGCTTCGGCGTTCGTCGAGATGTTCGCCGGGCTCGGGGCCGCCCGGATCCGCAAGCTCTTCGAGGAGGCGCGCCGCAACGCACCGGCGATCGTCTTCATCGACGAGCTCGACGCCGTCGGAGCGCAGCGCAGCGGCCACGGCTTCTCGAGGGAGCAGGACCAGACGCTGAACCAGCTGCTCGTCGAGCTCGACGGCTTCGAGGCCCGCGAGCAGGTGATCGTGATGGGGGCTTCCAACCGCCTCCAGGATCTCGACACGGCGCTGCTGCGGCCGGGACGCTTCGACCGGCAGGTGCTCGTCTCACCGCCCGACCTCGCCGGCCGCGAGCAGATTCTCCGGGTCCACACGCGCGGCAAGCCGCTCGCGGACGACGTCGACCTCAAGGCGATCGCGCGCCAGACCGCCGGCCTTACGGGCGCGGAGCTCGAGAACATCGCCAACGAGGCGGCGATCTTCGCCGGCCGGCTGGGGCACGACGTGATCGGCAACGGCGATTTCGAGGACGCGATGGAGCGCGTTGTGGCCGGCTTGCAACAGCGGCGTGTCGTGACTGAGAAGGAGCGCCGCGTGCTCGCCTACCACGAGGCCGGCCACGCAGTCCTCTCGCACCTGACGGGCGACCTGCTGCCGGTGCACAAGGTGACGATCGTCTCGCGCGGGCAGGCGCTCGGCTACACGCTCAACCTCCCGAACGAGGAGCGCTACCTGCACACCACCGAGGAGTTCGCCGACCTGCTCAAGATCTACCTCGCCGGCCGGGCGGCCGAGCAGATCGTCTTCGGCCGGGTCACGAACGGGGCGGCGAACGACCTCGAACGGGCGACCGAGGTCGCTCGGGCGATGGTGTTCGAGTACGGCATGTCGAACGCGTCGGCCTCGCGCACGATGCGCGCGGACAACTACGCCCTTTCCGAGGAGACCAAGCGCCTGCGCGACCAGGAGCAGGCCAGGTTGACCGACGAGGCGTACGCGGACGCGATCCAAC
>JBKPAM010000172.1:0-15729 GCA_046726435.1 Actinomycetota bacterium | reverse complement strand
CGGCTCGCGAGCGCGACCACGGCGAGCAGCGCCGTCAGCGCAACTCCGCTCAGGACGAGCCGCCGAGCCCCGTTCACATTCGAACCCTAGATGAGCACCTGTGCGGCGTTTCGCTCGGCCTCGAAGACGGCGGTCTCCACGTCGCCGAGATCCTCGCCGTCGGCCTGCAGCGGCAGCGGCCGGTCGCACGCGATCTCGACGCGGTCGAGGTCATGTCCATATATGACGTCTTCCGCGTCCATCTGGCCGTGGCCGGAGAACGCCTCACGCAGCAGGCGCAGCAATCTCGCCGCGGTCACCCGCTGCGGCGCGACGAGATCGAGGCCGAGCTCGAAGCGCGCCTCCGGTGCGACGTGCAGCGGCACGCGCCCCACGTAGGTGTACGGATCGGTGTTCGCGACGAGCGCGAATGCGGCTCTGCCTAGACCGCGCACCTCGAGCGCCGGCTCGAAGCGGGCGCGGCGTCCGGTGACGAGCCGCGCCGCGGCGGCGAGGTAGGCGAGGTCCCCCGGGCGCTTGCCGTCCTCGCTCCGGCCGAGCGCGTCGACGCGGCGCACGAGCTCGGCGTCGAGACCCACCCCGGCCGCGAAGGAGAAGCGCCTTCCGTTCACGCGGCCGAGCGAGATCGTCCGCGTCCGTTGCGTCTCGAGGGCCTCCGCGAGCTGCCGCGCAGCCTCCCCCGGGTCGCGTGGCAGCCCGAGCGCCCGAGGGAGGACGCTCGTCCCGCCCCCGGGCAGGAACCCCAACGGCACGCCGTCTCGGACGCCGTTCAGGACCTCGTTGAAGCCGCCGTCCCCGGAGTAGACGACGATCGCGTCGCCGCCCGCCGCGGCGGCGAGCTCTGCGGCGTGGCCGGGCCGTTCGCTGAGGAGCGTCGTCACCGTCGCGACGCGCTCGAGCTCTCTCCGGACCGCACACACGCGCGCCTCGGTCACCTCGCTCGCGAACGGGTTCACGATCAGGACTACTTCCATAAGGTTCGCTGCGAGCATGCCACGGCTCGATCACGCGGCCTTCGAGAGCCCGGACCCGGACGCAGTTGCCGCGTTCTACGAGCGCGTGTTCGACGCGCGCGTGGTCAAGGTCGAAGGCCACCCGGTGATGGCGTACGTCGGCAACACCGGCTTCGCCTTCCACGCGGAGCACGGCCCGGGCGACCACGTCGGCGTCCGGGTGAGCGAGGACGAGCGCGCGCAGATCAAGGAGCGCCTCGACGCCGCCGGCATCGAGTGGCGCGAGCGCGACCACGGAATTGCCAAGGGCGTCTTCTTCCGCGACCCGGACGGGCGGCTGCTCGAAGCGATCACCTACACGGGCGGGGACGACCCGCGGCGGCCGTGAGGTCGGCGGTCCTCGTGAGAGTCCCGGAGGCAGAGCCGGTGGTCGGCGAGCACCGCCTGCGGCACACGCTCGATGCCCGCGCCGGGATGCCGGCTCACGTCACGATTCTCTTCCCGTTCGTCGAGCCCGGCCGCGTCGGCGAGGTGGAGGAGCGGCTCGCGGAGATCATCGCGGGCACGCCTGCCTTCGACGTCGTCTTCGCACGGACCGCCCGGTGGCCGGAGATCCTCTACCTCGAGCCCGAGCCGGCGGAGCCCTTCGTCGCGCTCACCCGGACGATCGAGCGCGAGTGGCCCGACCAGCCTCCGTACGGCGGCACCCACGAGACGATCGTCCCGCACCTGACCGTCGCCGAGTCCGACGATCCGGCCCTTCTCGACCGGATCGCCGTGGAGGTCGAGCCGCTGCTGCCGGTCGAGACGCGAGTGCGCGAGGCGAGCCTGTTCGTGGAGAGCCATGACGGCCACTGGCGCGAGCACAGCCGCCTGCCGTTTGGTCAGTCGGGCGCCGCGTAGCCCCGCATGCCGTTGACTGAGGCGTCGCCTGCGATGCCGTTAAGAGGCCGTGCGGGCTTGGCCCGCGCGGCCGGCCTACCCAGCGTCGCCTCGAGGAGGCGTGGCGTAGCCCCGGATCCCTTCTAGGAAGATCTCGTAGAACTGATCCGCAAGAACGTCCGTGTCGCGCCCCGGCTTGAGCCACGTGTAGGCCCAGTTGGCCGCCGAGAGCGCGAGCAGCGCGGCGGTCGCGTCGTCGAGGTCGCTCCGCAGCTCGCCCAGCTCACGGCCCTCGCGGAAGAGCCCGCGAATCCGCTCCTCGTAGCGGCGCCGCTCGGACAGGATCTCGTCGCGCCGGTCGCCCTCGAGGTAGCGCCACTCCTGCACGAAGACGGTCGCGACGTCGAGCTGGTCGGCCACCACCCGCAGGTGCGAGCGCAGCGCGAGGCGGATCTTCTCGACCGGCCGCAGCTCGTCCGGGATCGCGTCGAGGCCGGCGTGGAAGGCGCGTGCGCCCTCGGCCATCGTCTCGTAGAGCAGGTCCTGCTTCGAGTCGATGTGCGCGTAGAGCGAGCCCTTCTGCACGCCCAAGGCCTGGGCGATCTCGCCGATCGAGGTGCCGTGGTAGCCCTTCTCGGCAAAGAGCCTGGCCGCCTGCCGCGTGAGCTCGTTTCGCCTCGCGGACATGGTGGTACCCTAACGACCGTTCGGTCATGGAAGCGCGCGAGAAAGAGTTCCTCGAGTACGTCCAGGACGGCGGCCAGGTCGAGACAACCGACTGGATGCCCGACGAGTACCGCGCGCGGCTGCGGAAGTTCATCGAGATGCACGCGAACTCGGAGCTGATGGGCGTGCTCCCCGAGCGCGAGTGGATCCTCCGCGCGCCGACGCTGCAGCGGAAGCTCGCGCTGACCGCGAAGGTGCAGGACGAGGTCGGCCACGCGCAGCTGATCTACCGCGTCGTCGAGGACCTCGGCAAGCCGCGCGAGCAATGTCTCGAGGACCTGATCTCGGGCAAGTCGAAGTTCCACAACGTCTTCCACTACCCGACGAAGACCTGGGGCGACGTCGGTGTGATCGCGTGGCTCGTCGACGCGGCGGCGATCATCAGCCAGAAGGCGCTGCTCAAGTGCTCGTACGCGCCCTATGCACGGATCATGAAGAAGATCTGCTGGGAGGAGTCGTTCCACATCCTCCACGGTCGCGACGTCGTGCTGACGCTGATGAACGGCACCGACGACCAGCGCGAGCTGGTGCAGGAGGCAGTGAATCGCTGGTGGGGCCCGCTGATGCAGTTCCACGGCAACCCGATCCCGGCCGACGAGGACCCGATGGTCGTCTGGCGCATCAAGAGCCAGGGCAACGACGCGGCGCGCCAGCAGTTCCTCGACGGCTACGTGCCGCAGATCTGGGAGCTCGGGCTGACCGTGCCCGACCCCGAGCTGCGCAAGGACGAGGAGAGCGGCCGCTGGCTCTACACCGAGCCCGACTGGGACGAGCTGATGCACGTCGTCACCGGGCACGGGCCGAAGACGGAAGACCGGCTCGACCTGCGCCGCCGCGCGCGCGAGAACTCGGCCTGGGTTCGCTCGGTCGTATTGGCCGAAGCAGCGTGATCTGGGAGGTCTTTCGCCAGGAGCGGAAGGGCCAGGCGTTCCAGCACGCGGGCTCGATCGAGGCTCCGGACGAGCGCTTCGCCGAGTGGTACGCGCGCGAGCAGTACGGCCGCCGCGGCGAGTCGGAGGCGTTGTGGGTGGTCGAGCGCGGCTCGATCCTGCGCATCGACGACTTCGTCGACGAGCTGAACCGCAACTACCACCGGGTCGACGGGTACCCGCTCAAGGAGAAGCTGAAGGAGGCACGCGAGCGTGCAGGCACGAGCCGAGCTGCTGCTGGCGATCGCTGACGACGAGCTGATCCTCGGCTGGCGGGATTCCGAGTGGACGGGGATCGCGCCCTTCCTCGAGGAGGACGTCGCCTTCTCGTCGATCGCGCAGAACGAGATCGGGCACGCGCGGGCCTTGTACGAGCTGGCCGCGCGCGACCTGGGCACGACCGCGGACGAGCTCGCCTTCGACCGCAAGCCGGACGAGTTCCGCTGCGCGCGGCTCGTGGAGCTGCGGCTCCCGGACTGGGAGCACACGATCGCCCGCCACGTCCTGTACGAGCAGGCGGACGCGGAGCGGCTCGTGCAGCTCAAGGCGTCGGACGACGCGGAGGTCGCCGGCCTCGCGGCGAAGATCGACCGCGAGGAGGTCTACCACCGGCTGCACGCCGAGATGTGGCTCGAGCGGCTGAAGGACGAGCCGCGCTTCACCGCCGCCCTCGAGGAGCTGCGCCCGCTGGCGGAGGCTGTGCTCGACCCCTCGCTCCGCGACGGCCACACCGACGAGCTGGCGGGGCTCTGGGACGTGATGACAAGCGTGCGCCGCTCGCAGCCGGCGGGGACGACGTGGTAAGGCGCCGACTCGGCGGCGCCGACCCTAGAGGCCGTACGGGCTTTGCCCGTGGGGCCGTCCTAACCGCGGATCAGGTCTGGGAGGCGCTTGCGGAGGTTCCGGACCCGGAGATCCCGGTGATCTCGGTCGTCGACCTCGGCGTTGTGCGAGACGTCCGCGTCGACGGGCGGCGCGTCCACGTCGAGTTCACGCCGACGTTCCTCGGCTGCCCGGCCCTGGAGGCGATGCGCGAGCGGATGGCGGAGCGCATCGCCCAGCTCGGGGCCGAGCCCGAGGTCGAGGTCGTCCTCGACGACTCGTGGTCGACCGACCGCATCACGCCCGAGGGCCGCGAGAAGCTGCGGGCGTCGGGGTTCGCGCCCCCGGCCCCCAGAGAGGCAGCCGCGCCGCAGCTCGTCCAGCTGCAGTCGAACGGCTTCCGCTGTCCGTACTGCGGCTCCCGAGATACCGCGCTGGAAAACATCTTCGGCCCGACCCCGTGCCGCTCGCTGCGGTATTGCCGCAGCTGCCGCCAGCCGTTCGAGCAGTTCAAGACGATCTAAGGATCTGCTCTCAACGGACCAAGCCGCTTTCGAGGCGGCCGCTTGGGCGAGAACTTTCGACCGGCGAGTTCCGCTACGCGTAAGCGCCCGCTGGCGGCTGTCCCATCGCGCCCGCGTCGAGTGGCCGCTCTCGCAACTCGAGGGTGTGGCCGCCCCGGTGCTGCGATCGCTTGTCGACCGCTGGCCGCTCGACCTGGACGACCGAGGAAGGCTCGCGGCGTTCTTCGGTTACCAGCTCGTCAGGGGACCAAGGTGGATGGCCTGGCGCGAAGGGAACACGCACAAGATCCTCGACGAGTACCGGCGAACCGGTCAGATCCCGGTCGACCCGAAGGGGAAGCTGTCCGAGGAAGAGATCCTCGCGGGGGCGAAGCAGCATCTGCTCTCAGATACGGAGCGCTTGACGAGGATGCTGAGCCTCCCAGCGCGCATCTAGATCGAGACCGACCACCTTGCGTGGGTGAGCGATACGTGATCCTCAAGGGTGAAGACATGCCCGATGAACTCGACGAGGACGTGGGGCCGGTCATCGTGGTTCGAAGCGATGAGCCTCAGAACTATGAGGAGCACGGCTGGATGAGCCGAAGCCAGGCGAAGCAGCTCGCTGCGGAACTAGGGTATGCCCTGGAGGTCGACAGGCCGTCGGACGAGGAGCTTGAGCGGCTCAGATGCGACGACGAACCCGCCGACGACAAGGTGCCTTTCTAGGTTCTCGGCCTCAGCTGAGCATTGGAAGACTCGTTCCTGGCTTCAAGCACGCGGCGAGACACTTCCTGAAACGAAGAAATGCGGCGCGTTAGCGCGTCACTAGTCACGGGTCGCCACCTTTCGCGCCGCCCTGCGAACACGGTGCGACCCGCGGCGCGGCGGACGCTGTGGCGGCAGCGGCGCCCCGCGACGTGGCAGTGGCGTGGCAGTGACGCACGGAACAGTGCGTTGGCAGGGATCTTCTAGCGAAGGGAGCGAGCATGACTGAGGTCGAAAACGTGGTGGTCGTCGGCTTCACGGAGCCGAGCAAGGCCTACCAGGCGTTGAGCGTGCTGAAGGAATGCAGCGCCGAGGGTCGCATCGGGCTCGAGTCCGCGGCCATCGTGGAACGCACGGAAGAGGGAAAGCTGCGCATCCCCGAGAGCATCGACAACGACGAGCTCGTCGGCATGGCGAGTGGCTCGCTGATCGGGATGCTCATCGGCGTCTTGGGCGGCCCACTCGGTGTTCTTGTCGGCTGGGGCGGCGGCGCGCTGATGGGCGGCGCGTTCGACGTCGATCGCGCCGTGACGTCGGATGAGGCGCTCACGGTTCTCGGCAGGGCGATTCCGCCCGGAACGACGGCTGTTATTGCGAGTGTGGAGGAGCCGGCGGTTGAGGTGATCGACGCGGAGATGTACAAGCTGGGGGGCGAGGTTACTCGCCGCCCGGTTGGCGAGGTCATGGGCGAGCTCGAGGCGGCGGAAGAGGCTGCTGACGCTGCCGCGCGCGAAGCGCGCCGAGAGCTGCACGAGAAGCGCAAGGCCGAGATCCACGCAAACGTTGACGAGCGCGTTGGAAAGCTGAAGGAAAAGCTCCACGTCTCCTGACGTGTACTGCCTGCCGCTAGCCGAAGCCCGTCGAGCGGCGGGTTTCGGCGTTCAGGGGCCTGGCTCTCGACGTCAACCGTCCCGACGGTGACAAGCCTGGGTGGCGGCGGGCGATCCTGACCCGGAGCGCGCTCGGCCAGATGACGAACTCAAGGGGTGGGGTGAACTCGACCGCCTCGCCGTCGATTCCGGCGTGCACCGGCGCGCCGATGCTCACCTCGAGACGCGTCGCGGTCCACGCTCGCCCCGGGCCTTGGCCGGCGCGTGGCCTGTCGAGGACGACGATCCCGAGCTCCCCGCTGTCGAGCGTGGGCCGGGTACCGGCCGCGCGCGCCGGATCGAGCGAGTAGGCGTTGTTCGACACGAGCACGACGGCGGGGTTGCGGTGCGCGCGGCCGTTGTCGTCCACGAGCTGGAGGTCGACCGTGGCCGCACTCGGCCCCAGCACTTCCGCTGCCGTCTCCACCAGCGTGTGGGCCTTGGCGTCGCGGTAGGTCGGCTGCTGAACCGCGTCTCCGTAGATTCCGAGCGACACGTTGTTGAGAAAGAGGCGGCCTTTCACGTCGGCCACGTCGATCCGCCGCTCGACGCCGTCAGTGAACGCGTCGAGCGAGCCGACGAGGTCGTCGCGATCGACTCCGAGATCGAGCGCGAAGTGGTTGCGGGTGCCTGCCGGAATGCAGACGAAAGGAAGTCCGTGCGTGAGCGCGGCCGCCGCGACCACGGCGAGGGATCCGTCGCCGCCGGCGACGCCTAGCGCATCCGCGCCGCGCTCAATGGCCTCATCGGCCATCCTCGCAAGCGTTTGGTCCGGCTGCATCACGATTGCCTGAATTCCGAGCAGCCGTGCCTGGTCGAAGAGGGCGGCGTGCGTCGCCTTGCCGCCGCCGGACTTCGGGTTGACGAACAGCACCGGTCGCTGCGGTGGATCCGCGGCTTCCCAGCCGGAGCGCGTCTCAGCACGAGGCAAGCTGAAAATATGTCAGCGACGCAGGCGGAGCGACCGGCGAGGTTGCGCGGTTGGTGGATCGCGCCCGAGCGCGAGGACGTCGATGAGCGTCGCCACGGCCGAGGTGAACGGCCGCGAACACCATCAGGAAGCGAAGCCGGATGTACGCGCCGACGCGGCGGTCGATGGCGAGGTAGGTCTCGCGTGCCTGTTGGCGCTTCAACTCCGGTGCGAGCGCGGTCAGCAGCGTGATGATCGCGTCTCGCTCTCACACGCACTACCAGGTGGCGGCGACCGTGAAGAAGATCGCGACGACCGCCTCGCCCGCCCTGTGCCCGTAGGTGGCGACCGGGTGGACGAGCTCCCTCCCCGTGGGCAGCTGGTGGAGGTGCTGCTGGAGCCATGCCAGCACGCGGTCGCGGACTCCTGGATGAACCTGCGGCGTGCCGGCGACACCGTTCTGGTGGAGCGCATGCCCGATCTGATGGAGCGCCGGTGGCACAGCCAGCCACACGAGCAGCGCGATTGCTCCGCCGACGACGAGGAAGTGAAGGAGGACCGCGAGGGGCTCGGGGACGCGGTGTCGGCGGAGTCACTCGACGCCGGGTCGGATCGCGGCCGCGAAGGCGAGGGCGAGGAGCAGGAGGATGATGACGGCTCCCACCTTCCACAGGCCAAAGGCGAGGGCGGCGACGGCAAGCGCGGCGGCGGTGGCCTTCGGGACCCTGGCGGTGAGGTCGCGGTCGGCGTCCGTGTCGGATCGTTCCGGCGGCTGCGCCTGAGCGGCCTTCACCGGCCGCTGCCGCGGATCCGCAGGTCGCGCGCCAGAACCCGTCTCAGAGAGGCGCGAGGGCGGAGCGTCGCGTCGTGCTTTGCGGGACGACTCGCCCGCGGTTAAGAAGCGTTGCGGTGACTACGACTCCGAAGACGAAGCCGCCGACGTGCGCGAAGAAGGCGACGCCGCCTCCGTTCGCCGAGGCGGAGGCGAGGCCGAAGTTCCCCTCGGCGAGCTGGTAGAGGAACCAGGCACCGAGGTAGACCCAGGCGGGAATCTTGACGAAGAAGACGAGCACGAGCGTGCGGATGCGTGCGTCCGGGTAGAGCACAAAGAAGGCGCCGAGCACGGCGGCGATCGCCCCGCTGGCGCCGAGAGTCGGGACACGTGCGGCGGTCGCTGTCCCGAAGAGGACGGTGACTGCGGTTTGCGTCATCGTCGCGACGAAGCCGCCGGCGATGTAGAAGCCAAGGTAGCGGAGGTGCCCGTACGCGTCCTCGACGTTCTTGCCGAAGATGGCGAGGAAGAGCATGTTCCCGAGGATGTGGTCCCAGCTGCCGTGCATGAACATCGCGGTGAACCAGCTGACGGCCCAGGGCTCGGGTGCGTGGCACGCGTTGTCGACGCTGCACGGGTAGAAGGAGGCGTGATAGACGGCCGAGTTCAGGTGGGGGAGCTCGTAGAGGATCCAGACGGCGAAGTTGGCGGCGATCAGCGCGACGTTGACGATCGGGAAGCGTCGCGGGTGGAGTCCGTCGGAAAGCGGCAGCATTGCTACTTCCTCGAGTCGCTGACGAGCGGCTTCATCCGGACGAACTTGTCGCCCGTCCCAGTTGCGAGCAGGAAGTCGGCGAGGTCGGCGCGGGAGATCCGCCAGCCGCTGTCGCGCCCGATCGGGCCTGCGCGGTAGCGACCCGTGTGCGGCCCGTCGGTGAAGACGACCGGGCCCCGGACGAGCGTCCAGGCAAGGCCGCTCTCCTCGATCAGGTGAGCCTGCTCTCGGTGGTCAAGTACGACGCTCGCGATCGCGATCCGCATGACGACGCGCGCGAACCGGTAGAAGAGCTCCGGCCGGTCAGCGGCGTCGGCTACTGCGGGCGACGACAGCACGACGATCCTGTCGATTGCGTCCGCGCGCATGGCCGCGATCACGTTCGCGGTCGCGCGGGCGAGGACGTCGTCGGGCGCACGCTTCGCGTGGCCGAGCGCGCTGACGACAGAGTCGCTTGCGGCGACGGCGTGCTCCACGGCCTCGGCGCTCTTAGCGTCGCCGAGGACGAGCGCGACGCGGTCATCCATCTCGCCGGGCTTCGGCTGTTCGCGTACGAGCGCGGTGACCTCGTGGCCGGCCGCGAGCGCCTGCGCGACGAGCTCGCGGCCGACGCTGCCGGTCGCGCCGAGGACGGCGAGCTTCACGTCGGCGCCGGCCCTTCGAACGCTGGCACTCCGTCTGCGATCGGCAGCATCGCCGCACCGTAGGCGGCGGTACTGCCACGCTCCTGCCTCCTCTGGCATCGCCGCTGCCACGCAGCTTCACGATCGACCGGGTGTGCGCGGCAGCGGCCTGGAAGCGCGACCAGGCAACCTGCGCGTCCGTGCAAGAGTCCTCCCCAGACGAGCGATCGCAGCGCGAGGAATCGGCCTCGCTGGCCCCGCGGACGCGGCGGACGGCGACGTCCTGGCGTCGCGCGCGTCCGTTCGTGCTGCTGGTGCTCGGAGGCGTCTCGATCTACCTGCTGCTGCCGAGTCTCCTCGCGGTATTCGGCTCGTGGCGGTCGCTTTCTCATCTCGACTGCCCGTTTGCGCTCCTCGCGGTCGCGTGCGAGGGCGCCGCGTACGTCTGCCTATGGGAGCTCGACCGGATCGCCCTACGCACCCGTGACTGGTTCGCGGTCGCGGCGTCGCAGCTGAGCAGCAACCTCGCCGGGCGGCTGTTGCCCGGCGGCGGAGCGACGGCGGCCGTGTTCTCGGCGTCGATGCTTCGCCGCGTCGGCATCGACACCGGGGTGGCGGTCGCCGCGTTCGGCGCGTCGAGCGCTCTCCAGATCGGGACGACCCTCGCGCTCCCGATCCTCGCCCTGCCTGCGATCCTGGGCGGCGCCCCGATCAACCACAACCTCGCCGCGGCAGGCTATCTCGGGCTCGGCGTCCTCGTGCTGCTCGTCGCCGCCGCAGTTGCCGCCTTCGCGAGCGACCAGCCGCTCGAACTGGTCGGCCGCCTGATCGAACGGGTCCTCAACGCCACCGTCAGGCGGCGCAACCCAGTGACCGGCCTGCCACACGAACTCCTCGCCGACCGCGACTCCATCCGCATTGCTCTTGGGAGCCGCTGGAAGGCGGCCGTCGCCGCGGCGACCGGCAACACCGGGTTCGACTACCTCGCGCTCCTCGCCGCCCTCCGCGCGGTCGGCGCCCAGCCGCGGCCCTCGCTCGTTCTGCTGGCCTAAACCGCTGCCAAGCTGCTCGGGCTCGTCCCGTTCACGCCGGGCGGTCTCGGCTTCGTGGAGGCGGGCCTGGTCGGGACCCTGACGCTCGCCGGAGTTCCGGGCCGCGACGCCGTCACGGCCACGCTCCTCTACCGGATCGTCGCGTACTGGCTGCCGCTGCCGGCTGGCGGTATCGCCTATCTGGTCTTCCGACGCCGATACCCGCCGCCCACCTCGTTGCACGCTTGAGGCAACGGCGTCAGTGATCGCGGATGGACGGGCAGGCTGGCGTGAGCGCCGCCGCGGCGACAGTGTCTACAGGTCGTAGTCGACCACGATCAGGTCGTGGACGTCCTTCACCCCGGGGGCTGCCCACGCGGCGGCGATCGCGTCATCGTGCTCAGCCCAGGAGCGAACGTGCCCCTTGATCGTCACCGTTCCGCTCGACGTCGAGACGTGGAGCTTGCGCGCGTCGAGCGCCGCACTGCGCCTGAGCGCGCGCGTGATCGCGTCCTCGACCGCGTCCGGATCCGGATTGGGTAGGTGGTAAAGCTCGATCTCGTCGAGGACCTCCACGGTGCCGACGACCGTCGAGGCGACCCGCTCTGCCTCGATCCGTTGGTGGTTCCAGTTCGCGGTCCCCGTCAGCGTGACGAGACCGTGGTCCACGTTCACGTCGACGGTGCTCGGGACGAGGCTGTTGAGCATGAGCGCCTGAAGGACGTCCGCCCGCAGGTCGGCGTCGTCGCGCCGGCGCTCGTTTAGCAGGCGCACCTCGAGCTTGTTGTCGACGGCAACGACGCCGAACACGCGCTGGGCCGCGTTCGTCGCCGCCCGCTTCTCGCGCGGGCTGCCGACGGTTCCGCGGAGCGTGACGCGACCGTCTTCTGCAGAGACGGCGATCGCTTCCGGGTCGAGTTGCGGCTCCCACGCGAGCTCCTCCTTCACGTTCCGTCTGAGCTCGTCGTTCGACTGCATGGGCCTCTCCTTCCTGCGTCATGGGGACGGTCCCCCAGCCCACGGACCGCGACGCTAGGAGGCGCCACTGCCAGGGTGCTGCCATTGCCCGCCGGGCCGCTGCCGCCGGGGTGCGTCCCCCCGCAACTGGTCGATGACCGACGGCGTGAAGACGCTGGCAGTGGCGTCCTCGCCGACGGCAGCGGCGTGGTAGCAGCGCCCAGCACCCAGCAGGCTGTTCGCAGTGACGCGCGCGAAGGGGGCCGGCATGAGCTCGGCGCCGCCCGGAAGCTGACGCTCACCACGGCCGACAAGCGGCGCACGGCCTACCACGAGTCGGGCCACGCGCTCGTCGGCATGCTGACGCCCGGCGCGGACCCCGTGCGGAAGATCTCGATCATCCCGCACGATGAGCCTCGGCGTCACCCTCTCGGCGCCCGGTAGCGACCGCTTCAACTACGACAAGCAGGGCTTGCTTGCCCACATCAAGGTCGCCACCGGCGGGCGCGCCGCCGAAGAGGTGGTGTACGGGGGACGAGACGACAGGCGCCGAGTCCGACATCCGCCAGACGACGCAGCTCGCCCGCAACATGGTCGGACGCCTCGGGATGAGCGACGAGATCGGCTTCCTCTCGGTTGTGCCGCGGTCTAGCCCCGATGACAGGGCGTGTCCCAGGGTGAGATACTGCTTGCTTCCGCAAGAACGAGTCGTCCGATGACGCATTCACTCGAGATCCGGCTTCTCGGGCCGTTCGAGGTCGTCGCCGGAGGGCGTCTGGCGGAGGTGAGCGGCAGCAAGCGGCACGGTTTGCTTGCGCTGCTCGCGCTCCGCCGCGGTCGCGTCGTGGGAGTGGACGAGCTGATCGACGCCTTGTGGGGAGAGCAGCTGCCTGCCGCACCGCGCAACGCTCTTCAGCACCACGTCGCCCGTCTGCGCGGCGCGCTCGGGCAGGACACGATCGTCGCTTCCAATGACGGATACGCGCTGACGGATGCGTCGGTCGACGCGCCGCGCTTCGAGGAGTTGCTTGCAGAGGCGCGTGTTGCGTTGCGCGAGGGCGATCCCGGCGACGCGGCGGAGTCCATTGCGCTGGCGCTCGGCCTGTGGCGCGGTCCGGCGTTGCAAGGGCTAACGGATACGACCTGGTTCAGCGGCGAGGCGCGGCGGCTGGAGGCGCTGCGAGTCGACGCTCTCGAGGAGCAGTTCGAGGCGGCGCTCGCGCTCGGCGAGCATCGCGAGATCGTGTCGGCGCTCCATGCCGCCGTCGAGGAGAACCCGTTCCGAGAGCGGCTGTGGGGTCAGCTGATGCTCGCGCTCTACCGCAGCGGCCGGCAGGCGGACGCGCTCGACGCGTTCCAGGACGCGCGGCGCGCGCTCTCCGAGGCGCTCGGGCTCGACCCCGGCCCCGATCTTCAGCGCCTCCAGGCGGCCATCCTCGCGCACGACCCCGCGATCGCGCCGGTTCACGTTGTGCCGAGGCGGCGCGGCAACCTCCCTGCGCCGGCGACGCCGTTCGTCGACCGGGAAGAGGAGGTTGCCCAAGTCGTTGCTTTGCTGGAGGAGCTCCGGCTTGTCACTCTCACCGGCCCTCCGGGCGTGGGGAAGAGCAGACTCGCGCTCGAGGCGGTCCGGTCGCTCGGGAACGACATCTGCGACGGGATCTGGTTGGTCGACCTCGGCCGCGCCACCGCCGCTGGTGACGTCGCCGATCTCGTTGCGCGCGCCGTCGGCGCTCGCGGTGCGGACGCTCTGGCGCGCGTCATCGCGCGATTCTGCAATGCCGATGCGCTGCTGGCGCTCGACGGGTGTGACCGCGTTGTCGAGGAGGCAGCGCGGATCGCCTCAGCCATCCTCACGGAATGTCCCGGTGTGCGCGTCGTGGCCACGAGCCGCGAGGTGCTTCATGTTCCGGGCGAGGTTCAAGTCCGTGTCGAGCCGCTCGCGGTACCGGATCAGGCTTCGCGCGAAGGTGGCGACGCGCCGGCCGTTCAGCTGTTCCTCGCGCGCGCGCGCGCGGCGCGGCCTGGATTCGAGCTGACGTCCGAGGCCGCGCCGCTCGCAGCCGAGATCACGCGTCGGCTGGACGGGTTGCCGCTTGCGATCGAGCTCGTTGCCGCCCGCGTCGGCGTGCTCGGTCTCGCCGAGTTGCTCCCGATCGTCGAGCGCCGCCTGGCGGTGCTACACGAGCTTCCGGAATCCGACCCAAGCCGCACTGCCCTCCAGGAACTCGTGGAGTGGAGCTACGACCTCCTGCACGTCGACGAGAAGGCGCTGCTCCACCAGCTCGCCGTTCACCGGGGAGGCGCTTCCTTGCCGTCGCTGCTCACTGTCGCCGGAAGCCACGGCCTCGACAAGCCAACAGTCACCTACCTGCTGGGCGCGCTGGTCGACAAGTCGATCGTCTCTGTCTCCTTCCCCGACGACGAGGCCCGGTACGACCTGCTCGACACCGTCCGCGACTACGTGCTCGAGCGTCTGGACGAAAGCGGCGGCCTCGCCCCCACGCGGAAGGCGCACGCCGAGTATTTCGCGACGTTGGCCGACGCGGCGCGGACAGGGCTGCGCACCCCGGAGTGGCCGACCTGGATGAAACGGCTCGAGCATGAGCACGACAACCTGTGGGCGGCCCTGACCTACGCCCGCGACGCGCCCGATCCTCTCGTCGGCGCCCGTCTCGGTGTCGGGCTCGGGTGGTACTTCGGCACGGCCGAGCGCGTCTCCGAGGGGCGTGCGTTCATCGAAGCTGCGCTGGCGTCGTCCGACGAGGTGCCGCTCCCGCTGCGCCTCGAGCTGCTGGCCTACCTCTGCTACCTGGCAACCGAAGACGACGACCTCGAGGCGGCGGTTGAGGCGGGTGAGCGCGGGCTCTCGCTGGCGGCGACGAGCGACGCGCCGTGGGAAACCGCGATGCTCCAGTTGGCGCTCGCGTTCGCGTTCGACTGTGCCGGGCCGCAGCAGCGCGCGATCGACCTCGCCGCGGAAGCGCGCCGCGGGTTCGAGCACTTGGGCGACCGATGGGGCGCCGCGTCGTCGGCGGTGACCGCCGCGCTCGGCGCGCTCGGCCGCGGCGACGTCGACACCGCCGCCCCGCTGACCGCGGACGCAGTCCGGCTCCATGCCGACTACGACGTCGGCGCGATCCCGGCCGCGCTGCTCGAGGCGTCGTTGGCCGACCGGCGCGGAGACGGGGCCGCGGCGGCCACCGCGTACCGCCGAGCGCTCGAGCGCTCGGAGCGGGCAGGCTTCGCCGAACATGCGTCGTTCGCCCTGACGGGCCTGGGTTCGGTCGCCTTCGCGAATGGGGACTTCGAGGAGGCCGAGGCGCACTATCGTCGCGCGCTGGCCGTCGCCGAAGCGGCGTCGGCGTCGTGGCTGGTCGCACACGGCAAGGCAGGGCTCGCGCAGGTCCTCGAGAAAGGCGGCGACCACGACACCGCTGCGAGCCTGTATCGCGCTGTCGTCGACTGGTCCGAAGAGCCGCGGCGGCACAAGGCGCGGGAGGCACTTTTCGTCGCACTTGCCGGCAGCCCGGCTACGCGCGCACTGCTCGGCCTCGCCGAGCTCGCCGAGGCTAGCGGCGACAGCGCCGGCGCCGGCGAGCTGCGCGCTCGCGCCGGGCTCGCGCTCGCCTGAGCCGCGCGGTCGGCTAACAGCGACTGACGGGCTGTGCGGGAGGCGCCGCTCGGATCAACGCCTTAACAGTGCGACGTGGCAGCCGAGGCCGGACGTGTGGCAGCCGGCTGGCAGTGCGCTTCGCGACGGTTGACTCGTCGAATCACGAAAGGAGAGTTGTCATGCCTACGACGACGGTCGAGGAGCGGCTCGCGGAGATGGTCCGCCAGATCGACGGGCTTGAGGCGAATGCGCGTGCTGGTGGAGGCGAGGCGAAGTCGCGGATCCAGCGTCAGCTCGGCGCACTGCGCCAGCAGGAGGCGTCCGCCCGGGAGGCTGCACACGAGGGGGCTGAGGCCTTCGATGAGAAGTTCCAGCAGTTCGAGGCCAGGTTCCGCGTGGCGCAGAGCTCACTGGCCGCAGACCTTGCCGACAACCACAAGAAGTTCGCGGATGCCGTCGAGAACGAGCTGCACAGCTGGGATACCTACTTCGAGCGCCTGCAGGCGCAGACCGCGCTGCGCGCAGCGAGCGCGCGTGAGCAGTCCGAGGCGGCGATCAGCGATCTGAGGCGGCGGCGGAACACCCTGGCCGAA
>JBKPAM010000171.1:0-5089 GCA_046726435.1 Actinomycetota bacterium | reverse complement strand
CCAGAGGATGACGAACGTCAGCGGGATCGAGATGCCCTCCGCCCGCTTGAAGTCGTTGCCGATCGTGTCGTCGAGCGCCTTGCCGGCCGACGCTTCGCCGAACTGCTCGATGCGGAGCTGCGGGTTCACGTTCGCGACCCGCTGGACCGCTTCGACGACGGGCTCCACGCGCTTGTGGGCGGTGTCGGCCTTGCCCTTCATCGAAAAGAGGACGACCGCGGAGCGGCCGTCGCGACTGATCTGGCCGCTATTACCGGCCGAGAACGGGCTCCGCACGTGCTCGACCCGGTTCGTTGCCGCCACCGCGGCCGCGACCGCTTGAGCCGCGTGTCGCCCGGCGGGCGTGCGGATGCTCCCGCCGCCGCGCGCCTGGAGCAAGACCTGCTCCGCGGCCGGCTGCTGGAAGCCGCTCCGCTCGAGCATCCGCTCTGCCTTGGCCGAGTCGCCGGTGGACTCGCCTGATGCCGACAGCATCTTGGAGCCGACCGAGGCGGCGACGACGGCGAAGAGGAGCAGCGCGACCCAGAGAAGGATCGCCTTGGCGCGGTGCTCGGAGCTCCAGCGTCCGAGCCGCTCGGCGATCCCAAGCTTGTTATGTAGATGCCTCGAGTTCATCGGAGTCTCCTTTCTCGTACTGACGACTCCGATCGTGCGCGCGGGCTGTTCTGGCGGCTACGAGGCGAAACACGGCCGTGTTGCGGAAAAACCGAAGGTGACTCAGGCAGCGGGCAGCGTGAAAAAGAACGTGGTGCCGCGCCCTGGGGAGGACTCGAGCCAGAGCTCGCCGCC
Organism: Actinomycetota bacterium; assembly: GCA_046726435.1. GTDB lineage: Bacteria > Actinomycetota > Thermoleophilia > Gaiellales > Gaiellaceae > AC-32. Next base: position 4,300 of record JBKPAM010000171.1, on the reverse strand, counting down.
GTGGGCCTCCACGATCCGCCGCGAGAGCGCGAGGCCGATCCCGACGCCGTCGACCTCGTCCGCCGAGGCGCCGCGGCGGAAGAGCTCGAAGACGCGCTGGTGGTCGTGCGGATCGATCCCACGCCCGTTGTCGCGGACGTAGAGCGCGCCGTCCGCCGTGCCGACCTCGATGCGCAGCGGCTCGTCGGAGCGGTAACGGATCGCGTTCGCGAGCAGGTTGTGGAAGACGGCGCGTAGCTGCGCCGCGTCTGCCTCAACCGGAGGCAGCGGCTCCCGGACGAGCTCGGCGCCCGCCTCGTCGAGCTCGAGTGACAGGTCGGCGACGGCCTGGTCGAGGACTTCGTCGGTGGAGACAGGCCGGGTCAGCGGCTCGCCGACCGACGCGTAGCGCAGGAGCCCGTCGATCGAGTCCTGCAGCCGGCGGGCCGACGAGAGCGCCGTCTCGAGGGCAGCCTCCCGGCCGGCCACGTCCTCCAGCGAGCGCGCGAGCAGCAGCACGACCGCCTGCAACGGCTGCTGCAGCTCATGAGCGGTCAGCTCGGCGAAGAGCCGCAGGTCGGCGTTCGAGCGCGCGAGCTCGCTCGCCTGTCGCGCCAGCTGGTCCTCGGCCCGCTTCCGCAGGAGCACCGGGCCGAGCTGGGAGGCAATCGCGGAGAGCACGTTCGTCCAGCGCTCGTCCTCGGTGCGGCGGTGGTCGGCGAAGAACCCGACCACCGCGACCACCTCGCCCTCGGAGAGAACCGGCACCGCGACCCCCGCGGCGAAGCCGACTCGCCGTGCCGTGTCGATTCTTGGCCCTTGCCGTTTCGTCGTCTCGACGTCGATCCAGTGCGGCCGCTTCTCCTGCCAGACCATCCCGGGCAGGCCCTCGCCGGGAGCCATCGTCTGCGGCGCACTGGCCTCGGCGAAGAACGCCTCCATCTCCGGCGAGGCCGCCCACCATCCCGGCGCCAGCTCGAGCCGTGCGCCCTCGGCGTCCGGGATCCACATCTCGCCGGCAACCCAGCCCGATTCCACGCAGACCTCTCGGATCACCCGTGCGACCGCGGTCTCGAAGTCCTCCGCGGAGCTGATCACCATCGTCGCGGTCTGCAGCAGGCGCAGCTCGTCCTCGGTGCGGCGCAGCTCCGTCATGTCGCGGATGGCGACGACGGCGCCGGTGCCGGACTCCAGCGTAAACGGCGCCGACGAGTAGGCGACGCGGATCATCGAGCCGTCGCGGCGGAAGAACCAGTCGTCGTCGACACGGACGCTCTCGCCGGTCGTGCGCGGCTTGAGCAGCGGACACTCCTCGGCCGGGTAGGGCGAGCCATCTGGGCGCTGGTAGTGCGTTGTGGCGTGGCTGTTCCGGCCGATCAGCTCGGCCTCGTCGTCGTAGCCGAAGAGCTCGACGGCGGCCGGGTTCACGAAGGCGAAGTTGCCGTCCTGGTCGACGATGTAGAGGCCGTCGGCGGTCTCCTCGGCGATGCGCAGCGGAGCTTCGGCAGCGACGGCCGCCGGGCGAGGGGTACCGGTCGTCAGGCCGCGATTATTGCTCCGGTCTGGCAGTGGGTCTAGCGTTTCCGCCATGGACGCGCGCGTGGTGCTCGTCGACGATCACGCCGTTGTTCGCGCGGGCATCCGGCTCGTGCTCGACCAGGCCGAGGGGATCGCGGTCGTCGGCGAGGCGGGCACCGAAGATCGCGCGCTCGTGCTCGCGCGGGCGCATAAGCCCGACGTGATCCTGCTGGACGTGCTCCTCCCGGGGAAGGGCGGGCTCGAGCTGATTCCCGACCTGCTCGCGATCTCGCCGGAGAGCAAGGTGCTGATGCTCTCCTCGAGTGCCGAGCCGGGGACCGTAGAGAGGGCGCTCGCCGCCGGGGCCACCGGCTACTCGATCAAGCGGGCGACCGACGTCGAGCTCGTGACCGCCGTGCATGCCGTCGCGGAGGGCACGCCCTACGTCCATCCCGAGGTCGGCGCGAGCATGGCTCGGGCCGCGAGGCAGCGGCCGGGGCCGCTCTCCCCGCGCGAGCTGGACGTCCTCCGGCTCGTCGCGCTCGGTCATACCAACCAGGAGATCGCCAAGGAGCTCTACATCTCGACGCGCACGACCGAGATGCACCGCGCGAGCATCATGCGGAAGCTCCACTTCAACACGCGGGCGCAGCTGGTCAACTACGCCCTCGCGAACGGCTTGATCGGTCCCAGCTAGCGCACCGCTGTCGACTTGTGCATGACCCAGCCCAGGCCTGCGTCCGGACGGCTCGACAGGCTACGCAGGTCCCGGAGGCCCGCCCGTAGCTCGTCCTCGTCGGCGCCGGGGAGCTGCGTGAGCGCCTCGAACGCGCTCTCCATCACGTCCGCGGCGTACCGTGCCTGGACGACGAGATCGGCGTCCTGCCACCACATCTGCCGCTCGCCTTCCTCGACCTCGCGGAAGCCGGCCTCGCGGAGCCACCAAGGTAGGCGCGTGCCGGCGTCGCTCCAGCCCGAGGCGGCCATGCCCTTGACCATCGCCCGGAACAACGCCTCTATTGCGAGCGTCGAAGGCTCGGCGCGGCAGGACGCGTAGTCGACCTCGATCGCGGTGATCGCCCCGCCGGGGACGAGTACCCGCCGGGCCTCTTGCAGCACCGCGACCGGATCGGCGACGTGCTCCAGGAACCACATCATCCAGACGTGATCGAACGACACGTCCTCGAAGGGAAGCGCGAGAGCATCGGCCTCGAGCAGCGTCGCCTCCACTCCTGCCCGCGCGAGGTGGCCGCGGGCGAACTCGAGCTGCTTCGGCTCGATGTCGACGCCGACCAGCCGAACGCCCGGGAACTCCTGTCCCAGCACGGCCAGCACCGCGCCGACGCCGCAGCCGACCTCGAGCAGGCGCGTTCCGGGCTCGAGCCGCGTGCCGTCGCTGATCAGGCGGTGCCGCCAGTGCTCGGCCTGCTCGACGAGCCGCTCCTGCTCGGGCGTGCCGTAGCCGTGAACGTAACCGGTCATCTTCGGGAAGACTTTCGCCGTGAGCCGTACTCAGTACTACACGGCGTCGAGCCTGGACGGCTTCATCGCGGATCCCGACAACTCGCTCGAGTGGCTGTTCACGCGCCGGCGCGACGAGCACGGGCCCCTGAACTACGGCGATTTCATCGCAGACGTGGGCGCAATGGCGATGGGGGCGACCTCCTACGAATGGATTCTCGACCACGAGTTCGGCGGAAAGGAGGTCGAGGACTGGAACTGGCCGTATGAGATCCCGTGCTGGGTGTTCACGCACCGGGAGCTGCCGGTCGTCCCGGAGGCCTCGATTACGTTCACGAGCGGAGACGTCGCGCCGGTGCACGAGCAGATGGTCGCCGCCGCCGCCCGCCGAAACGTCTGGATCGTCGGTGGCGGAGACCTGGTGGGCCAGTTCGCCGACGTCGGGCTGCTGGACGAGGTGATCGTGCAGTTCGCGCCGGTGATGCTCGGCGGCGGCGCGCCGTTGCTGCCGCGCCGGCTCGAGCTGGGGCTGGAGGAGACCGCGAGAAACGGCGATTTCGTCTGCGCCAGGCTCTCGGTCGTGCGTCCGTTGGAGGAGTAGTGTTCGTGGCGTCTCACCCCTCTCGGCGGACGAAAGGCCAGGGAGATGAGCGTTGAGCAGGAGACAGTCGACGGTGTCGAGCCCGAGGTAGCAGATGACGGGGCCGAGCCCGCGGTAACAGGCGACGGGGCCGAGCCGAGCGAAGAGCTCGACCGCGAGTCTTTTTCGGAGCTGGTCGAGGAAGTCGGCCGCGATGCCGCGGCGCTTGCGTTCCGCCGAGGCCAGCTCGAGCTCGCGGAGCACGGTCCGGAGGTGCGCCGCGCGACCCGGGCGGTCGTCGCCGCGGCGATCTGCGCGGTTGCCCTCCTGACCGCGTTCGTGTTCGCGAACTGGGCGCTCGCGAGCGCGCTCTCGTCGCCGCTTCCCGGATGGCGGGCACCGCTCGTCCTCACTGCGGCCTGGCTCGCGGTCGCAGGCATCGTGTCCGCGCTGTGGCTTCGCGCCGAACGGATCTCCGTGCGAAGCTGGCTGCGGAATCTGAGTGAGCCCGATACAGCCGCGCAGCGGCAAGAAGCCGTCGAGGAGGCGGAGCGGCAGTTGCTGCAGACGCTGGACCGCCTCTCGGACGCAATCGCGCGAGCGGCGCAGGAGGGGATCGCAGCTGCGATCCTTCCCGTGGCCGGCGGGATGGTCGACGTCGGGGAGGGCATGGTGGACGCGACCGGCGACGTCCTGGAGGCGGCCGACGAGATCACCGACGGCATCGAGGAGGAGGTTCCGGGCGGCGTCGTCGTCAACCGC
>JBKPAM010000170.1:0-9836 GCA_046726435.1 Actinomycetota bacterium | reverse complement strand
CGCGGCAGCGGCTCAAAGCTCGAGCTCGAAGAGCGGAGGCACGTTCAGGATCGGCACGAGCTCGCGGATCGACTCGCTCAACCCGTATGTGGCGTTCAACCAGGACGCCTACTCGACCTTCGAGTACGTCTACCCCTTCCTGATCCAGTACGACAAGTCCAACCGGAAGTTCGTCGCCGACCTCGCGACCTCGTGGAAGGCCTCGAACGGCGGCAAGACCTGGACGTTCAAGACCCGCAAGGGCGCGAAGTGGACCGACGGCAAGCCGCTGACCGCGAAGGACGCCGCGTGGACGATCAACACCGACATCAAGTACGCGAGCGGCGGCGCGGCCAACGCGGCCGGCCTGATCGCGCACATCAAGAGCGCGAAGGCGCCGAACCCGACGACGCTCGTCGTCACGTACACGAAGGCCCCCGGCAACGTGCTCGGCCAGTTCCAGCAGCTGGCGATTCTCCCGCAGCACATCTGGAGCAAGCACACCGGCCACAAGGGCAACGACCTCAAGACGTTCTCCAACAACCCGCTCGTCGGGTCCGGCCCGTTCAAGCTCGTCAGGTTCAAGAAGGACAACATCGCGCTCTTCCAGCGGAACGACTCGTTCTACGGGGAGAAGCCGCAGGCCGACGCCTTCGGCCTGCAGATGTTCACCAACGTGGACGCGCTCGTCTCGGCGCTCAAGGCGCACGAGATCGACGCGATCGAGGCCGTTCCCGGGACCGCGATCAAGACGCTGAAGAAGTCGTTCAACGTGCGCGCCGCGCCGGGCGTCGACCAGACGGACTTCATCTTCAACTCGAACCCGAAGAAGACCTCGCACCGCGAGCTGCTGAACCTGAAGGTGAAGGAGGCAATGGCGCACGCGATCGACCGCAAGCAGATCATCCGCGTCGTCTTCCTCGGCTACGCCAAGCCTGCGAGCACGATCATCCCGCCGGCGACCGGCGCCTGGCACAACCCCAAGGTGAGGCCCGAGAGCTTCAACCTCGCGCTGGCCAACCGCATCCTCGACAAGGCGGGCTTCAAGAAGGGCTCGGACGGCATCCGCCGTGCGGGCGGTCACAAGATGTCCTACGACGTGATCTCGCCGACCGACGTACCGAGCGTCAACCGCACGTTCCAGATCCTTCAGCCCGACTTCAAGAAGATCGGCATCCAGCTGAAGCAGCGCGCGCTGGACTCGACAGCCGCCTTCGACGCGATCGGTGCGCCGAACTACAAGTACCTCAAGTTCGACATCGCGATGTGGGACTGGGTAGCCCTGATCGACCCGGACTTCATGCTCTCGGTCGTCACCTGCGCGCAGTACGGCGGCTGGAGCGACAGCGGCTTCTGCGACAAGCGCTACGACGCGATGTACTCGCAGCAGCAGCTGACGCCGAACCAGGCCAAGCGGAAGGCGCTCGTCTGGAAGATGCAGCGCTACCTGCAGGCGAAGCGGCCCTACATCTGGCTCGCCGCCCAGGACGCCGTCTGGGCGGTCAGCAAGAGCTGGGGCGGGCTCGTCGCCTCGCCGCAGGGGCCGTTCAACGCGATCAACAAGCTCAGCATGACGAGGGTGCACCGGCTGTAGGCGCGGCCGCTCGAAGGGGCCAGTTGCGTTGAGGGGCGCCGACTACGTCATCAAGCGGGTGACGTTCGCCGTCCTTACGGTCTTCATCGCGGTCACGCTCAACTTCGTGCTCTTCCGGCTCGCGCCCGGGAGCGCGGTCACGAACCTCTCGCGCGTCCCGCACGCGACTCCCGAGACGCGTGAGGCAATCAAGCGGCAGTTCGGCCTCGACAAGTCGAAGTTCGAGCAGTACGTCATCTACCTGAAGCAGCTCGCGCGCGGGAACCTCGGCATCTCGTTCGCGAACAGCCAACCGGTTTCCGACAACCTGCGCACGGCGCTGATCAACACGATCCCGATGGTGTTCCTCGGGACGATGTTCGCGATCGTGCTCGGGACGCTGACGGGCATCCTGGCGGCCTGGCGGCGTGGCACGGCTGCGGAGGGCGCCAGTATCACGACCGCGCTCGCGTTCTACTCGATGCCCACGCACTGGCTCGGGCTGATGCTCGTGATTCTGTTCGCGGGTGTCCTGCCGACGGGCGGGATGTCAAACGAGTTCCTGATCAACCCGCCCTTCTGGACGCACGTGAAGGACCTTGCGGCGCACATCACGCTGCCGGCGCTGACGCTCGGGCTCGTGCTGTATGGCGAGTACACGCTGATCGTCCGCTCGGCGATGCTCGAGACACTGGGCGAGGACTACGTGCTCACGGCGCGCGCCAAGGGGCTGCGGTCGTGGGCGATCCTCCGCCGCCACGCGCTCCGCAACGCGCTGCTGCCGATCACGACCCTCGTCGCGCTCTCGCTCGGCTACATCGTCGCCGGTGCGATCCTGATCGAGACGGTCTTCTCGTGGCCAGGGATCGGCCGCGCGGTGTACGACGCGGTCCTCCAGCGCGACTACCCGATGCTGCAGGGCGCCTTCCTGGTGCTGACGGTCTCGGTGGTCACCTTCAACCTCGTCGCCGACCTCCTCTACTTCAAGCTCGATCCGAGGATCACCGAGTGAGCGATGCGTCGGTTCGGGCCATGTCCCAGGGACAGTCCCTCGGACCTGTCCCGGCGGTCGGCGAAGGCGCCCCCCGGAGCGGGATGCCGCCCCTGTGCCCGTCGTTTTGGGCCATGACCCAGGGACTGTCCCTGGGACCTGTCCAAAACGGACAGGCGGAGGGCGGCCGATGAGCGTCCTCGCCAGGGAACCGGGCGCGGTCATCGAGGCAGAGCCGATCCGCTCGCGGCGCGGGATTGTCTGGCAGACGATCCGCCGCCGCCCTTCGGCCGCCCTGGGCGCGGTCATGCTCCTGGTGATCGTGCTCGGCGCCCTGCTCGCGCCGGTGCTCGCTCCGTACGACCAGCACGAGCAGGTCGGGCCCGTGTTCGGGCACCCGTCCTGGCGACACCCGCTCGGACTCGACGACGGCGGCATCGACGTGCTCACGCTGCTGATGTGGGGCGCGCGGATCTCGCTCGTCGTCGGGTTCGCAGCCACCTTCGTCTCGATGGTGATCGGCGGCACGATCGGCGTGGCGGCCGGCTACTTCGGCGGCAAGACCGACACCGTCCTGATGCGGATCACCGACTACTTCCTCGTCATCCCGGACGTGCCGTTGATGATCGTCGTGGCCGCGATCTGGGGGCCGAGCCTGTTCCACATCGTGATCGTGATCGGGATCCTGCTCTGGACGAGCACGGCGCGCGTGATTCGCGCGCAGGTGAAGAGCGTGCGCGAGCGGGTCTACGTGAAGCGGGCCCGCGCCCTGGGCGCCGGCCACTGGCGCATCGTCTTCCGCCACGTCTTGCCGCAGGTCGCGCCCCTGCTGATCGCGAACACCGTGCTGACGATCGCGGTGGCGATCTTCGACGAGACCGCGCTGGCCTTCCTCGGCCTGGGCGACCCGACCCGCATCTCGCTCGGGAAGATGATCGAGAACGCGTTCCAACGCGCCGCGATCTCCACCGGCGCCTGGTGGGCGATCGTCCCGCCGGGCCTGCTGGTGGCCGTGATCATCCTCAGCTGCAGCCTGGTGGGCGGCGCGATCGAGGATGCGCTCAACCCGCGCCTGCGCGTCGCGCACCTGTCCGCGCGCACCTTCCGTTTGCGCCCGCTTGTCGGCCGGAGCTCTGACGCGGTATGAGCGCGCTGCTCGAGCTCGAGGACCTGCACGTCTGGTTCGACCTGGGCGACGGCCGCGAGCTGCACGCGGTTCAGGGAGTGAGCGTCTCGCTCGATTCGGGCCAGCGCCTCGGCCTCGTTGGCGAGTCGGGCTGCGGCAAGACGACGACGGTGCTCGGGATGCTCGGGCTGCTCCCGCCCAGCGCCTCCGTCTCCGGCCGCGTGCTCCTGAACGGCCGCGACATCCTGGCCGGCGGGGAGGACACGATCCGCCCGCATCGCTGGACCGACCTCGCGATCGTCTTCCAGGGCGCGATGAACGCCCTCAACCCGGTGCAGTCCGTTTCGGCGCAGATCGTCGAGGCGCTCGAGGTGCACGAGCGCGCGTCGGGGAAGGCGGCGCGGACGCGGGCGGGGGAGCTGCTCGAGTCGGTCGGCATCCCACGCGACCGCGGCGAGCGCTTTCCGCACGAGTTCTCCGGCGGGATGCGCCAGCGCGCCGCGATCGCGATGGCCCTCGCCTGCGACCCGAGCGTGCTGGTGGCGGACGAGCCGACGACTGCGCTCGACGTGATGGTGCAGGCGCAGATTCTCGAGCTGCTCGACGCGCTCTGCCGCGACTTCGGTCTCGCGCTGATGCTCGTCACGCACGACCTGCCGGTCGTCGCACAGCTCTGCGACCGCGCGGCGGTGATGTACGCGGGCGAGATCGTCGAGCGGGGGCCGGTCGACGCGCTCTTCCACGAGCCACGCCATCCCTACACACGGCTGCTGTTCGCGGCGACGCCGGACCTGCAGGGCAACGGCGCTCCGGTGTCGATCCCGGGTGCTCCGCCGCGCCTCGACCGGCCGCTGCAGGGCTGCCCGTTCCATCCGCGCTGCGACCGCGCCTTCTCGCGCTGCATCACCGAGCCGCCGGTGTTGCGGGCGCTGGGCGGTGAGCGCGCCGCCGCCTGCCACCTGAACGACGTCCCGGCGGAGGCGCCTCGATGAATGCAAACGGGCGGCTGCTCGAGGTCGAGGATCTCGTCGTCCACTACCCGGTGGCGCGCGGGGTCGTCGGAACGGTCGCGCGCCGGCCGCGGCAGCTGGTGCGGGCGGTCGACGGCGTCTCCTTCAGCCTCGGGCGCGGCGAGCTGCTCGCACTCGTCGGCGAGTCGGGCTGCGGGAAGACCACGACCGCCCAGGCAGTGCTGCGGCTGGTCGATCCGGCCGGCGGGCGAATCGCCTTCGACGGCCGCGACATCACCTCGCTGACGAACCGCGAGCTGCGGCCGCTGCGGCGGCGGATGCAGATCATCTACCAGGATCCGTACGAGTCCCTCGACCCCCGGCTCACGGTGCGCGGGACGATCGAGGAGCCGCTTTTGATCCACCGCGCGGGCGGCTCGAAGCGCGAGCGTGCCGAGCTCGTCCGCGACGCCCTCTTGCGGGTCGAGCTGACGCCGCCGGAGTTGTTCCTCGACCGCTACCCGCACGAGCTCTCGGGTGGCCAGCGCCAGCGGATCGCGATCGCGGCGAGCATCGTGCTCGGGCCCGAGCTGCTCGTCGCCGACGAGCCGGTCTCGATGCTGGACGTGTCCGTGCGGGCCGGGGTGCTGTCCCTGCTCGACCGGCTGCGAGAGGGCGGCCTCGGCGTCCTGATGATCACGCACGACCTGTCCACGGCGGCGCGCTTCGCCGACCGGATCGCGGTCATGTACCTCGGCCGGATCGTGGAGGAAGGGCCGGCCGCGGACGTGGTCGGCGATCCGCAGCATCCGTACACGAAGGCGCTGCTCTCGGTCGTTCCGCGACGCGATCCGCGCGAGCGCTTCCGGGCGCAGATCCTCACCGGCGAGGCACCGGATGCCGTGCGGATCCCACGGGGCTGCCGCTTCCACCCGCGCTGCCCGGTGGCGATCGCCACGTGCCGCGACATCGATCCCGCCCTCGAGCCGGCCGGCTCCGGAGCAGGGCACGGAGCCGCGTGCATCCTCGCTGGCTGAACCGCGGGGTCGCGGGGATCGGGATCGCGAGCTTCTTCTCGGACGTCAGCCACGAGGTCCCGACGGCGCTCCTGCCGACGTTCCTGACGACCACGCTCGGGGCACCGGCGGCTGCGCTCGGGACGATCGAGGGCATCGCGGACGGAATCGCGGGAGCGGCGCAGCTGGCCGGAGGCGCGCTCGCGGACGACCCGGCCCGGCGCCGGGCGACCGCGATGGGCGGCTACACCGCAACGGCGGTCCTGAGCGCGCTGATCGGAGCCGCAACTGCAGCCTGGCAGGTGGGCGTCCTGCGGGCCGGTGCCTGGCTCTCCCGCGGCCTGCGCACGCCGTCGCGCAACGCACTGCTCACGGACGTGGTCGAGCCCGACGCGTACGGGCGCGCGTACGGCTTCGAGCGGGCGATGGACAACGCCGGCGCGATCGCCGGGCCGCTGCTCGCGCTCGCCCTGATCTCGTCCGTGGGCGTGCGCGACGCGATCCTGCTGTCGGTCATTCCGGGGCTGCTGGCGGCAGTGGCGATCTTCGTCGCCGTCCGCTCCGCCGGGCGGCTCGAGCGACACGAGCGTCCGCCGCTGCGGATCCGGATCCGGCCGGTGCTGCACGGCCGGCTCGGGCGGCTCCTCGGCGCGGTGACGGCCTTCGAGCTGGCCAACGCAGCAGCCACGTTGCTGATCCTGCGCGCCACCGACCTGCTCGCGCCCGCTCACGGCCACGACTCGGCGGTTCGACTCGGGGTCGTGCTCTACGCTGTCTACAACGCGGCGGCGATGCTGACGAGCGTCCCCGCGGGCCACGCGACCGACCGCCGCGGCGCGACGGCCGTGCTGGTGACCGGCGCCTTCGCCGTCCTCGCGGCGTACGCCGGCTTCGCCCTCGCCGGTGCGAGCATCGCGCTGCTCGCGGCCCTGTTCGCGCTCGCCGGGACCGGCAAGGGCGCCGTCGAGACCGCCCAGGGCGCGGCCGTCGCGCTGCTTGCGCCGCCGAGGCTGCTCGGGTCCGCGTTCGGCGCCCTGGCGACGATCCAGAGCTTCGCGAATCTCGCCGCCTCTGCCGTCGCAGGCGCGCTGTGGACGCTCGTCTCTCCGCGCGCGGCGTTCCTCTACCTGGCAGGCTGGGCCGCCGTGAGCGTCGTTGCCCTCGCCGCGGTGAGCCGGTGACCACCGAGGCGCTCCTCGCGCGCGAGCTGGAGTGCTTCGAGCGCGAGCACCCGCGCTCGCGAGAGCTCGCCGGCAGGGCCCGCGAGTCGCTCCTCTCCGGCGTCCCGATGCCGTGGATGGTGCGCTGGCCGGGTGCCTTCCCGGTCTTCGCCGCCGAAGCGCAAGGAGCGCGCTTCCGGGACGTCGACGGCCACGAGTACGTCGACTTCTGCCTCGGCGACACGGCGTCGATGACGGGCCACTCGCCGCAGCCGACGGTGCGGGCGATCGCCGACCAGGCCGCGCGGGGGATCACGCTGATGCTCCCGAGCGAGGACGCGCTCTGGGTCGGCGCCGAGCTGACGCGCCGCTTCGGCCTGCCGCGCTGGCAGTTCGCGCTCACGGCGACCGACTCGAACCGCTTCGCCGTCCGCCTCGCGCGTGCGCTGACCGGCCGGCCGAAGATCCTGGTCTTCAACTGGTGCTACCACGGCTCGGTCGACGAGACCGTCGCCACCCTCGACCGGGGCTCGGTGGTCGAGCGGGCGGGCAACGTCGGGCCTCCGGTCGCGCTCGCCGAAACGACGCGGGTGGTCGAGTGGAACGACGCCGAGGCGCTGGCGCGCGAGCTCGCGCACGGCGACGTCGCCTGCGTCCTGACCGAGCCCGCCCTGACCAACATCGGCATCGTCCTCCCGGAGCCGGGCTTTCACGACGCGCTGCGCGAGGCGACGCGCGCGAGCGGGACGCTGCTGATCATCGACGAGACCCACACGATCTGCTCCGGCCCGGGCGGCTACACGGCCGCCTACGGGCTCGTTCCGGACCTGCTCACCATTGGGAAGCCGATCGCCGCCGGGATTCCAGCGGCCGCGTACGGCTTCTCGGCCGAGGTCGCGGACCGGCTCGAGGCAATCCTTCCGGCCGACGACCGCGCCGACATCGGCGGCATCGGCGGCACCGTCGCGGCCAACGTGCTCTCACTGGCGGCGACGCGGGCCACGCTCGCCGAGGTGCTGACGGACGAGGCATTCGAGCGCATGATCGCCCTCGGCGAGCGCTTCGAGGCCGGGGTGGCCGAGGCGATCGCCCGGCACCAGCTGCCCTGGCACGTGACGCGGCTCGGCTGCCGGGTCGAGTACCTCTTCCGGCCCGAGCGCCCGCGCGACGGGAGCGAGGCCGCCGCCGGCGGCGACCAGCAGCTCGACCGCCTGATGCATCTCTACGCCCTGAATCGCGGCATCCTGCTCACGCCGTTCCACAACATGGCGTTGATGTCCCCGGCGACGACCGAGGCCGACGTCGACCTCCACACGAAGGTCTTCGACGAGGCCGCCGCCGAGCTGGTGGGGTGACCTCAGTCGCGGCGTCGCTGCCGGGCGAGCGTCACGAGCCACGCCGCTTCTGCGCACGCGATGCCAAGACACCATCCGCCGAGGACGTCGGAAGGAAGGTGCCAGTCCTCGTAGACGAGCGCCACGCCGACTGCTGCCGCGTAGAGGATCCCGAGCACGAGCGTCGGCCAGCGAAGGCGCGTCGGCCACGCGATCACGATCGCGGCCGCCGCGAGCGCCCCCGACCTCGCCGCGTGACCGCTCGGAAACGAGTAGTCGAGGTCCGTGCGCTCGAAGTGCTCCTTGAGCAGCGGCGTGACGGCCAGGACCAGGATGCCCGTCGTGACGAGGAAGAGGGATTCGCGCGTGCGCCTGAGCGCCAGCAAGACCGCGAGGATCACGAGCCCGAGGAGTAACGTGGCGAGGCTTCCGCCGCGGTAGACGATGAAGTGCGCGGCCCGATCGTACGCAGTGCCATGCCCGGCCTCTTCGTGGCGGTGAAAGAAGAGCCAGGTCTCGGCGTCCCAGTGGAAGAGGTCGTCGTGACGGGCTGCCTGGCCGAGGAGCACGATCGGAACGAGCAGGCCGAGAAACAGCAGGACGAGCACGAGCGGTCGTGCCCACCGTTGCGTTCGCAGCCTTCGTCCGGTCGATCCCGGCATCGCGCGCAAGTCAACTAGAGCCAAGTGCTCTCTCCCGCCATGCGGTCGAGGGCGTGACGCCAGAGGTCACAGGCACGGTCGTCGCGAAGCCAGCGGACCAGTTCGGAATGCGCCTCCTGCCCGCCCGCGAGACGGCTGACGAGGCGCGCCGCGTAGCGGGCGAAGCAGGCCACGATGAGCGGCGGGAGCAGAACGGCGTCGACCCCGACACGTTCGCAGTAGGAGCGCAGGGCGGGGAGGCCCCATCCATCGGGAGCGACGAAGGCGCGGTCGAAAGCGGCTCGGCGTCCTGCAGCCGTCTCCGGTCGCAGGCCCGCGATCGCCAGGTACATGAGGAAGAAGGCGAGATCGTGCGCCGGAAGGCCGTGCTCCTCGCCGAGCTCCCAGTCGATCGCGCCGAGCCCGCCGTCAGGGAAGACGAGAACGTTCGGATGCCCGAAGTCGCCGTGCTCGAGCACGAGCGGGAGGACCGTCGCCGCCCGGAGTGGGCTGACGACGTCGAGGGTTCGCTCGACGAGGTCCAGCGCCCAAGCCTCGCCAACCGTGGCCGCGAAGGCCCGCAGCGGCCGCTCGACCAGGCGGTCCCAGGCATCCTCGCCGCTGCTCTCGGTCGACGGGAAGGTCGCGAGCCAGGCCGCCGCCGACTCGAGCCAGTCGACGGGTCGGCGGCGGGCGAGCGGCCGCGCGAGGAGCCGACCCCGGAGCGCCGTCTGGACGAACAGCGGCACTCCGTGGTGCTCCTCGAATGCCACCGGGCGAGGAACGCCGGGGCGTCCGCCGTTGCGCTCGAGCGCGGTGAGGATCGTGAACTCGGAGGCGATTCCCGAGGTGTCGAAGGCGAGGCGCGGAACCTTCACGACCAGGACCGGATCGCCCCGTTCGGAGAGCACGAGGACGACGACGTGGCGCGAGGCACGAAACCTCGGGGTCAGGACGACCGTCGGGATGCGATCCCCGATCCCGTGCCGATCGAGGTCGAGACGCTCGCGGTTGGCGTGCAGGAACTCGACGACGACGTTCACTGCGGAGGCCGCTAGGCCTCACG
>JBKPAM010000169.1:0-6146 GCA_046726435.1 Actinomycetota bacterium | reverse complement strand
GTGATCTTCGTGTCGCTCTTCAGCGTCGCCGTTCTCTCGCCGGTGGTGACTGCGATGGAGCGACGGTTGGGCTGGAGCCGGGGGTGGTGCTCGACGGTGCTCGTGCTGGCGATCGTGCTCGTCATCGGTGTCGTTGCGTTGATCCTGGTGCAGGCGATCAGCGGCGCAGTGCGCGGGTTCAGCGACGACTTACCACAGATCGTCGACAAGGCCAGGCACAGCGATCTCGGCAGTTTCATCAACAGGGGGAGTGACTCGCTCGAAACGCTGAGGAAGCACGCGAGCGACATCGCCAACGGGGTGGGAAAGGTGTCGGGCGGCGTCGCCCACGTCGGAGCCTCGGCTTTCGGAGCGGTCGCGCTCCTCTTCTCCGTTGTCTTCCTGACGCTCTTCGGCCTGATCGACGAACCGCGCTGGCGGGACTGGATCGGAAGCCTGCTGTATGGGGACAAGCGGAAGCGGTACCTGAGAGTCACGGATCAGGTCATCCACACGACCTCGCGCTACATGCTCGGCAACTTGGCGATCTCTGTGATCTGCGGGACGGTCTATGGAGTCACTGCGTTGGTGCTCGGCCTCCCGTACCCGCTCGCCGTGGCGGTCATCGCGGGGATCCTCGACCTCATCCCCAGCGTCGGCGCGACGATCGCCGGGGTCATCATCGGACTCGTCGCGCTGTCGGTCGGCCTCCAAGCCTTGATCGTCTTCGTGATCGTGATGGTGGTCTACCAGCAGATTGAGAACTACATCCTGCAGCCGACGATCATCGGTAAGGCCGCCGAGGTCTCCGGCTTCACCGTCCTTAGCAGCGTCCTGACGTTCGGGGCGCTCTTCGGATTGATCGGTGCGATCATCGGCGTGCCGATCGCGGCGGCGCTCCAGATCGTCGCGGAGGAGCTCACCGCCGGCAGAAGAGCTCGCATCGCCGCCGAGGACGCCGCAAGCAAGTTGCCCACATGACGGCTGACGCCGACACGCTCCTCGGCCAAGTTTAGACCGTACGCGCCTTCGCGGCCTTTGCGAGTAGCGCGCCGTCCTCTAGTCCGCGCGCTTATGCGTTGAACGATCGCCCGTCTTCATCGCCCGCCCGTGCCCCGCGGGCTCGCCGGCGGTCCAATCCCTGCTTCCGTACAGCCAGGTCCACCTCTCGCGGCGTTTTCCCGCCCCCTACCTCCTAACCCGATAGCCCTGCGCCGGGAGAGGAGATAGCGGGAGTGGGTGGTTCTAGACAATTTGCGCGGGGCCGGCAGGTTGGCGCCCAGTAGCGCGAGCGAGGCGCCCGCAGGCGCCTCGCTTTCACAACGACTCGAGCGCGTGGATCAAGGCGTGCGCGGGCCCTGCGGCTGTCGCGAAATGCCCTCGACCACCTGTCCGGTGTCCTTGTCTTTCCCTTGCAGGGCGACGTCGGCCTGCGAAACGACGCCGACGAGGCGATCGTCCTCGCCGGTCACGGCCAGACGCCTCACCTGGTACTGCGCCATGAGATTGAGCGCCTCCGAGAGATCGTCGTCGGGACTCACCGTGAGAAGCTCGCGCGAGGAGACCTCGGACGCCGGCATCCCGCTCGGATCCTTGCCCTTGGCGATGGCGCGTACCACGATGTCGCGATCTGTGACGATCCCCACAAGCCGATCGCCTTCGACGAGCGGAACCGCTCCCACATCTTCGCTTTCCATCACCTCGGCGACCTCGGTCAAGGGCGTCTGAGGCGTGACCGCACGCGGTCTCTGTGTCATGACATCTGCAACTTTGGTGCCCATCTCGCTCCTTTCGTGATTTCTTCAGTGGTCCCCGGCATCACCTCCGTCAAACCCGAGGTCCGGTGCGCCGTCGGCGGATGCGCGATTGCCCGGCCACCCGCGGCTAGCTCAGGAGCCAGATAGGCGTCCCGCTTCCTATCGCCGCAGCTTCTGGATCAGCCCTCGCACACCGTCGCCGGGATCGATGCGGACGCGCGGGAGGGTGAACGCTTCGCTCGGGCGCGCCACCCCGTCGTTCTCCGTCGTGGCGCCGTGGAAGCCGGCGGCTCGAACGGCGGCGATCGCCTGGGCGTCGTAGCGGCCGAGCGGGTAGCAGAAAAAGTACACGGGCACACCGAACATCCGCCTCAGCGCCGCGCGCGAGCCCGCGACCTCGTGGTGCAGCTGCGCCGGGCCGAGCGTGGTCACGTCGACGTGGGAGATCGTGTGCGCGGCGACCTCCCAGCCCGCCGCGATCAGCCGGCGCACCTGCCAGGGCGCGATGTCCCCCGGGGCGAGGTTCCGCACGGCGAGATCGAGGACACCCGGCCAGTGATGACGGCGTAGCGTTGGAAGGCCGACCGTGTAGTCGCTGAGGTACCCGTCGTCGAAGCTGAGCACGATCGGCTTCGGCGGCAACGCGCGGAGCCCGGCCCACCCGGCGAAGAGCTGTTGGAGCGTGATCGCGTGGTACCCGTGGGCCGAGAGCCAGTCCACCTGTGCGGCCAGCTCGGCCGGGGGCACGAAGAGCTTCGGAAAGACGGCGTTCGGAGGCGCGGCCGCGAGCACGTGGTACATCAGGATCGGAACCGGCTCGTTCGACGGAGCCCCGCGCCGGGGCACCTTGCGCCGGCTCACCCGTTGGCGCGGCGGTTGGCGCGGCGCAGTCGGCAAAGCCTTCCGATGCGGCGCCGAGGAGGGCCGTTCCGCGAGCAGGACTGCGACGCCCGCGCCGAGCACGAACACCCCGAGAGCCCCGAGCGCAGCGAGACGCCGACTCATCATTCGCGAACCCCGGCTGCTCCGCCTCACCTCGACCCGACTATGAACCTCCGGTTGCCGCCCATGCGCTACGACCCGCTCTCGAGCAGCTCCTTCAGGCGCTCGAAGTCAGTGCGCAGCTCGTGCTCGGCATGGCGCGCGAGCACGGGTTTCGCGAGCCTCAGGATCGACCCGGGCTCAGCCTCGGCGACCACTTGGAGCACGGTGCCGTCGCCCTGGCTCTCGAGCCGGTGGTCGACGTCGACCTTGACCGGGCCCCGCAGCGTGCGCAACGTCAGGCGCCGCGGCGGCTCGAAGGCGGCCACCTCGAGCTCCGTATGAGCCTCGCGCCCGAGCAGGCGCCTGGTCTCGTGGATGCGCGAACCGACGCCCAGCGGGCCCTCGACGTGGGCCCTCACCGCGCTTGCCTGCCATTCCGGAACGCGTTCGACGTCCACGAGGCGATCGAAGACCTCTTGCGCGGGACACTCGATCTCGAGCTCGAGCTCGACGCGAATCACCGCGGGAGCCTATTAGCTCGTCAGCCCTGCGATGCCGTTCCGCAGCAGCGCGGCCGCGAGCAGCAGCAGGATCACCGCAGCGACCGTCTGGGCACGGCGCTCGATGAGGGCCCGGACGCGCTCGAGCAGCAGCATCGCGCGCTCACGCGCAACGATCAGCAGCACGAGCGCTACCGAGAGCGGAAGCAGCGAGACGAGCGTGAAGACGACCCAGAGGACGATGTACTCGGCGGCGTTCGGGTCGGTCTCCGAGATCGCCTTCAGCGCGAGCGGGATGAAGCCGCCGGGATTGGCGAGGGTCGCGCCGGCCCCGAGGATCGCCAGCGCGGGAGCCGAGGCGACCTTCGCCATCTGATCCATCGTGCTCGCAATGCGCTTCGGGTCTGGCGGTCGCCGCAAGAGGCGTACGACGAATACGAGGATGATGACCGCCGCCACGACGTCGATCACCGCGACCCAGGTCTTCGGCGTCGACCTGTGCGAGGCGGCAACGTCGCCGATCACGAACGCGGCCACGATGCCGATCACGAGCGTCGCGGTCAGCGCGCCCAGGTAGAACCACGAGCCCGTGCGCAGCGGCCGGTCGCCGACGACGAGCACGAAGATCGAGAACGAGAGCGTTGTCGGCGAGACCATTGCGGCAAGCGTGATCGCCGCAAACTCGACGTAGACCCAGTCCACCGGCTAGTGCCCCTTCAGGTAATGACGTCGAGCTTCTGGGTCGCGAGCACCAAGCCAGGGTCCGCACTCGCCCGCGGCCAAGGCTGGACGCCTTGGCAAGGACGAGGGTGGTTCCTGGCGCCGCGTGATCGCGGGCCAGAAGCCGGCATGCATTGCCTGAAGGGGCACTACTCGGGCTCGGCGGCTGCGCGCTTGTCGGCCTTCTTCTGCTCCCTCTTGGCCTTCCGGTCCTCCTTCACCTGCGCGGCCCTCTCCTTGGCGTCGACGTACGAGGCTCCGACGAGCTGCTTGCCGCCGGTCCAGCCGAACACGGCGACCACGAGAGCGGTGGCGAAGATCACGTTCCAGGCGGTCATGATCAGCTGCTGCGCAGTCGAGTACGCGACCGAGGTGCTGCGTGCGACGTCACAGCAGGTGTCGAGCGCCAGCGCGTTCGTCGCCTGGGTGACACCCACGGAGCCGGGCGTGAAGGAGGCGACGTTGGCGAGCGACCCGGAGCCGACGACCCACATCAGCGACTTGAAGGTGACCGGGATCGCGAAGGCCGCGAGGAAGATCCCGATCACCGCGAGCTTGCACAGCCAGGAGAGGAACGAGGGCAGGAAGACGTGGGTCAGGTAGGCCCTCGGCCGGGACAGGATCACACCGCCCTGCTTGGCCTGCGCCCACAGCTTCTTCACCTGGCGCCAGAAGATGCGGCCGAGCAGGACGAGCAGCGCCGCGCCGCCGAGCACGATCAGGACCGTCAGGGCCGTATGGCTGGTGATGTTGCCGAAGCTGACGTCGAACGTCCCCGGGACGGAGAGGAAGAGATAGAGGTAGACGAACGTCCCGGCGAGCGTGAAGAAGATCTTCTGGACCAGGTACGCCGCGGTCGCCCCCCCGATCGTGCAGGACGGGATGATCGCGACGAACATGAGCAGCGTCACGAAGGTGCCGATGTTCGCGGGCAGGAAGCCGTTCATCGCCACGCCGACCGCGTAGGCCGTGACGATCGGGGCGAGCTCGGCTTCGCCGGGGTAGGCGGCCTTCAGGATCCCGTAGTAGGAGAGCCCGGCGAAGACCGTCTGCCCGGTCTGGACGGCGGCCGCGGCGATCGTGTACCCGACGGGAACTGCCGAAATCTCGTCCCACAGGTTCGAGAGCCAGCCTGTGACGTCGACCCCGAGCAGGTCGAGGATCCAGATCGCCACTGCAGTCCCGAGCAGCCAGAGGGCGACCTTCCCCAGCCGGCGCAGGCGGGGCGGCGGCGCCGGCTGGGTGACACTCGGAGCCTCGGCGGACATGGAGGGATAGCCAATCACGCGGAGCGTGACGCGTCGAGCGCAAGCGGCCACCGCCGGGGAATCGCGGCGCGAGACACCCTCGGAGGCCGAGGCCCTCCGAGGGTGTCTCTACGAGGCCGCAGTCAGACTGGCCCGACTTCGCCCCAACGCGCTGTCAGCGCGTAAAGGACGGTGACCTCGAGCCCGATCACAACCAGCGTCCACAGCGGGTACTGCGTGTTACCCAGGAAGCCCAGTTGGGCAATGAGGTTGAGGGCCACTGCGACGATCGTGAACCAGCGGGCCCAGCCGCTCCCCGCCGCCAGGCCGAGGCCGGCGATGAAGAGGATGATGCCCCAGAAGAGCATGATCCAGCCCCAGGTCGTGAGGTCGAACACGATCACCTGAGCCCCGCGGACGACGTAGTAGTCGTCCCGGGCGATCGCGACCAGTCCTTCGAAGAACGTGATCGAGCCGATGATCATCAGCATGATCGCGGCGAAGCCCACCCAGCCGGTCCACGTTGTGGACATCTCACGGCGTGTTTCCATCACGCGTCGCTCCTTTCGGGTATCCGGCCGCGCCTGCCAGCCGAGTCGGAAACGATCGTCGCAGCCTGATCGGACAACACGGCGATCAGGCGCTTGCCTCACGCGGTGCGCTCGGAAATGATCCGGCGTTCGTGCCGAGACTCCTCCTGCAGGCTGATGTGCCAAGGCCATCGGACAGTCGCTGCCAATCGCCGTCGTCTTGATCCTCGTCACCGAGCGCGGGCGGGTGAACGGCCCGGCTTTCGTCCTCGGCGGGTGGCTCGGGCTCGCGATCGTGCTGTCGGTCGCAGGAGGGGCGGAGGCGAGTTCCCAGAGCAAACCGGCCACCTGAGTCAACGTCGTGAAGCTCGTCCTCGGCCTTCTGCCGTTGGTGGTGGCCGCGCGCCAGTGGCGCGGCCTGCCCGCGGC